>DAIRVL010000195.1:0-4162 GCA_036802845.1 Pseudomonadales bacterium
CGCAGCGTAAAAGTCAGCGAGTGTCTCAATGGCTCAACGGTGCCAGTGGTGGCAGCGACCGACTACATCCGAACTTATGCCGATCAGATTCGCCCTTTTATTAATAAAACCTATGTTGTACTGGGCACCGATGGTTTTGGTCGCAGTGACAGCCGGGCAAAATTACGGGCATTTTTTGAGGTGGATCGTTATTTTATTGTGCTTGCAGCGCTTAATGGTCTGTTGCAGCAAGGAAAAGTGGATGCCTCTTTGCTGAGCCAAGCTATAAAAAAATACGCTATTGATCCCGATAAAGCCGATCCGTTTTCCTGTTAGGCGTAGCGTGAGAACAGGCTGTTGTTGAAATGAACCAAGGAGAAAAAACGTGTCGATGTATCCTATTGTAGTGCCTGATCTGGGTGTTGATGGCGCGGTAGACGTGATTGAAATCAATGTGGCGATTGGTGATCAAATTAAGGTGGATGACATTGTTGCTGTACTTGAATCCGACAAGGCAACGATTGAAGTGCCCGCGACTCACGCCGGTAAGGTGGAGGATATTCACATCAAACAAGGCGATAAAATAAAACAGGGTGACCCGCTGATTACGGTGACCTTGTCATCGTCTACCGATTCAACTCAAGCCAATGTGAAGGCTGCAAGCGCGCCCATTTCTGCATCAGCAACTGCGCCGACGGCAGTGGAAGCAACATCGCCAGCCATGCCTGCTGTTGAAACGCCACAGTCGATATCTGCGCCTGTTACTTCGACGGACGCCTTGGTTTCAGAGACTGTAGTTGTGCCAGATATTGGTGCCGATTCAGCGACGGTTATTGAACTAGTCTCCCAAGGTGCAGCGCTTGCTGCTGAGGCTATTGTGACAGTGCTCGAATCAGACAAAGCAACAATGGAAGTGCCTGCGCCTCACGCAGGCAAGGTACAAACGCTGTATCTTAAAGTGGGCGACAAGGTTAAATCAGGTGACAAAATAGCCGAGCTGGAAATAAAGCAAAGCGAACCCCCGCCCGTTAATAAAGGCAGCGTGGTGCCTGCGCCCAAGGTCGCGGAGCCGAGTGAACAGCGCGCTGCTGTACTTGAGCCCGTGACGACTGCGCGTGTGCTTGATGTGCCTGTCTCTGCATCTAACGTGCATGCTGGGCCGGCGGTGCGACGTATGGCGCGCGAGTTTGGTATTGACCTTAATCAGGTGATGGGTACAGGTCCGAAAAGCCGGGTGCTTAAACAGGACCTCATGCGCTTTACCAAAGAGCGTCTGGCCAGGCCGGTGGTCGCCAGTTCAACGGCATCGTTAACAGAATCCTTGCCTGAGATTGATTTCAGCCGTTTTGGTGCCATTGAGTTATTGCCTCGCAGTCGCATCCAGAAAGTCAGTGCTAAAAATCTATCGCGCAGTAGTTTGACTATTCCGCAGGTGACGCAGTTTGATGAGGCCGACATTACCGATCTGGAAGCGTTTCGTCGCGCCCAGACTGAGCGCACCGCTAAAGAAGGTTACAAGCTGACGCTGCTGGCTTTTATGGTCAAAGCCGTGGTGGCGGTGCTGAAAAAACACCCTGACTTTAACAGTTCGTTAGATAATCAGGGCGAGAATCTGATTCGCAAACAGTATTACCATATTGGTATTGCGGTTGAAACGCAGGATGGATTGATGGTGCCTGTGCTGAAAAACGCTGAGCAGAAAGGCGTTAAAGACATTGCCATTGAGTTGCAAGCCCTGGCAAGTCTGGCGCGGGACAAAAAATTAAAACCGGCTGATATGCAGGGCGCCTCTTTTACCATTTCATCCTTGGGAGGCATAGGCGGCACCGCCTTTACTCCACTGGTTAACTGGCCTGAAGTGGCTATTTTGGGCGTATCGAAAAGTCAGTTGAAACCGGTTTATGTTGGCGAAGAATTACAAGCACGACTCTGCTTGCCCTTAAGCCTGTCGTATGACCACCGTGTTATTGACGGTGCCGCCGGTGCGCGTTTTACCCGGGCTTTGGTCGAGGTGCTGGGCGATATTCGTTATCTCGTTTTATAGCGGATTCAAGGGGTCTTGCCATGGGATGATTGCCAATTATCGGGCACATCGTAGATAAACAGCATGGCATGATTTTGCCCGGTTTTAAGGCGATTTTTTTGATTGTTATCGACCACGATATAGAGTTTGTTGCCCACACGGGCCAGTCCTTCTGCAATACCAAATTCGCTGTCTGCATAACGATAGTCGGCAGAATTTTCGACCGCTGCATACGACCAGCAGTTCTCGGCATCTAACGTCGATAATGAACGACGACAGACAGCGTAATGATTGCGTTCAAGTGTATACAGTGCATCCGGCTCGGCCCATACGTCCGAAAAATCGACTGATCGCGATGCCTGCCCGCTTAATGGGCTGGCGGCTATTGCTTTAATGGTCTGGAGTTCTGCGTGTGACTTGTCCTTGAGTGTGGCGACCAGGATTCCCCGCTGCTGACGCTCTGCAGCCATAAATAAACGCTGGGAGGGGTGCCAGGCCAGCCCCTCCAGATACCCATTATTTAGCTGAAATAAATCCTGTTTTTTGCCGCTGGTATAAATGTCTAAGGCAAGCCATGACAGCGTTCCATCGGCTGTCACCTTGGCCAGGGCAATATAACGTTCGCTGGCCAGCCATAAATTACCCTGCTCATCACAGGTGATCGCTTCCCAGTCGTATTCCTTCTGTGAAGCCAGTGCGGCAATAGTGTGTTCCAGTTGCAAGAACCAAGGCAGATCAGGTACTGGCGCAGGTGGTATAGGGCTGTTTAAGGTTTTATACACGTGTAATAACTGCGATTCATCTGCATCAGGTGTCAGCTCGAAAATTAAATGATCGTCGTTATCGGCAATCATTAACAAATGGCCCTGACAATACGCCAATCCTGACGGCTCAAGGGGAAAAGGTGAGTTGATAACCAGGGCTTTGTTCAGCACTAACGCAGCGGGATGTGGGGTGTCGCTTACCGCAGACAAAACAAATGCCTGTTGTAACAAAAGAGCAAGACTGGTGCGTATTAGAAATTTTTGGGTGGCATTAAAATTAAAGAACTGAATAATGCGCCGTTTATGTGTCAGATAAAAAGAGTGCATTCTGATCCTTGCCCGCTGAAGACTAAAGCCAGAACGCTACTGCTTTGGGTGAACCCAGGTCAAGCACTAAAAATCTGTATACGATTTCGTCCGTTTTCTTTGGCTTGATACAGGGCTACATCGGCATGTCGGATCAGATCCTCTACGCTTTCATCAGAGGCAAGCTGTGCAATGCCCAGCGATACCGTAACGGGGACACGTTGGTTTGATGGGGCGTCATGATAAAAACAGTTTTCCACGCCCTTTCTGACCCGTTCAGCAATCATTGCGGCAATCGTTGTGGGCACGCCAGGCAAAAGGATTACGAATTCTTCACCGCCAAAACGGGCCACGATTTCATTGGGTCGTAATTTGCCTTTCATAGCACTGGCAACCTGCTTGAGTACCTGATCACCGGCAAGATGACCATAGGTATCGTTAAATTTTTTAAAATGGTCAATATCGATGATGACCAATGAAAGCACCGTGTTCTGCTGTTGGCTTTCAAGATAGTGCTGATTCAGTGTGTTATTAATCCAGCGGCGATTATGCAGCCCGGTCAGCGCATCAATATGGGCTTCGCGTGCGTGTTTGCGTTGCAATTGAAGGCTGTTCAAAACCGTTGCATTACCTGAGCGTATTCTGCGGGCAAGGATATGAAGCAAGTTGCGCGAAATTTCATGTGAGTCATCGACCATTGCCCACAGTGCTTCACTGCTGATGACCAGTAAATGAGAAGCAAGCTTGGTTTTAACGTACGCTGACGGTTTTTGTCCGTCGAAAATTGAAATTTCGCCGACGGTTTCACCCACACCCACTGAGGCGATGGCTTCGGATGAATCATCCTGGTGGTAAATGGCGAGTTCTCCTTCAAGAATCCCGTAGATGGAATTGTTATTTTTTTGCGGATCCAGAATCAGCGTATTTTCAGGGTAATAACAAATCACACAATTTTTAAGATGTGTCTTGATGACATGTAACGAAGTGTTTTTAAAAATTTCTAAGGCTTGAAAGGCTTCAAAGGAAAAATCATTAATTTCGTTACGTGTCGATGACCTGGGTGTGAATAGTTCGCTGTTGTTCATAGACT
>DAIRVL010000196.1:0-4112 GCA_036802845.1 Pseudomonadales bacterium
CGGCGAGTCGATGCGCATGGCAGGCAGCACCTCAGCCAACGCCCCCAGCGCGCCACTGCCAGTAGGAATCAGCGATTGCGTCGCGGAACGCGCCCGGCGCAAATCGTCGTGCACTGAATCGATAAGCTGCTGGTTATTGCTGTAAGAATGGATGGTGGTCAACAAACCCGATTGAATGTCGAATTGTGTCGCCATAGCCTGAAGAAGCGGCGCAACACAGTTGGTTGTGCAAGACGCATTGGAAATAATCCGGTCGTCAGCTTGCAGCTCGCCATGATTAACGCCATAAACCACCGTCCGGTCAATCGGGTCAAAGGCCGGCGCGGCAATCAGCACGCGACGGGCACCCGCCTGAAGATGAAGACCGGCCAGCTGGCGTGTACGGTATTTGCCACTACTTTCCAGCACCAGATCAATGCCCAGATCCAACCACGGCAAGTGCTCGGCCTGCGGTTCATGGAAGAGTTGAATAAAATCGTGATCGATTTTAAGAGCGGGCTTATCGCCTTTAATCAGCTCAACCTGCCCCTGGAAAGGGCCATAGGTAGAATCGTAACGAACCAGATGCGCCAAGGCTTCTGCTGATCCCGGATCATTAATAGCGACAATCTGGATGTCAGGATGGCGCAGCGACTCGTATTTCGCCCTGAGAATGCTTCTGCCAATTCGGCCAAAACCGTTGATTGCTACGCGCAATGGCATTGCCTTACGTTTCCTATGTTCAATTCAAAAGAGTCAAAATTTTCAGCAACACAATGATTTACCAGTGCTGCCTCTGTGATGACAAAAAACACACTGTTTTTAATCTGTTCAGCGGCTTGCAATAAACAGGCTTATAACAAGGATTCGGCAGCCTGAACAACAGCCTCGGCTGTAATACCAAAATAGGCATACAGCTCATCAATGGGCGCAGAGGCGCCAAACGTGGTCATGCCTATCACCTTGCCTTTCAAACCGACATAACGGTACCAGCTGTCGGTACTCGCGGCTTCAATGGCCACACGCGCACTGACCTCGGCAGGCAAAACTTGCTGTTGATAGGTGGCGTCCTGTTCGGCAAACAAATCCATACAGGGCATGGATACCACACGCACTTTGCGCTGTGAGCTGTCGAGAATTTTTTTGGCCTCTACCGCGATAGCCACTTCTGAACCCGTCGCGATCAAAATAACCTCAGGTGTGCCAGAACAATCTTGCAGGATATAAGCCCCTTTTTCGATCAGGGATACCGTTTGCGGATTACGTGCCATGGCGGGCAAATTCTGGCGCGACAAAGCCAGCGCGCTAGGCGCATTTTGACACTCAATGGCCTTTTTCCAGGCCACTGCGGTTTCGATGGTATCACAGGGGCGCCAGCAATAGAGATTCGGCGTGCTGCGCAGGTTGGCAAGTTGCTCCACTGGCTGGTGCGTAGGGCCATCTTCACCCAGACCGATGGAATCGTGGGTGAGCACATAAATAACCTGTTGTTTCATTAAGGCCGCCATGCGGATGGCATTACGCGCGTATTCCATAAATATCAGAAAGGTACCGCCGTAAGGAATAAAACCTTTATGCAGGGTCAAGCCATTCATGATGGCGGCCATGGCAAATTCACGCACACCATAATAAAGATAATTGCCGCCGGCGTCTTCAGCGTTAATACCTTTTGAACCGGACCATAGCGTAAGATTAGAGCCCGCCAGATCGGCCGAACCGCCTAATAACTCAGGAAGATGGGGCGCATAGGCCTCCAGACAGTTTTGTGAGGCCTTGCGGGACGCAATTTTTTCAGCCTGCGCCTGTGTCTGGTTAATGTAATGGGCGCTGATATCGCTCCAATTATCGGGTAATTGACCGTTTATGCGGCGTTTGAATTCTGCCGCCAGAGAAGGATGGGCCTGCGCATAAGCGGCAAAACGTTGATTCCATTTTGCTTCTACAGCCGCGCCTTGCGTGCGAGCATCCCATGCGGTCTTAATAACGTCAGGGATTTCAAAGGCCGGATACGGCCAGTCCAGCGCAATACGCGCTGCAGCGATTTCGTCGTTGCCAAGGGGTGCACCGTGTACATCATGCGTACCTTGTTTGTTTGGCGCGCCAAATCCGATAATTGTTTTGCAGCAAATAAGTGAAGGACGAGCGCCGTCTGCTTTGGCTGTTTGTATGGCCTGATGAATGGCCGCAGGATCGTGACCATCAACAGCAGGGATCACCTGCCAGTTATAGGCTTCAAAACGTTTCGGCGTATTATCGGTAAACCAGCCCTGTACATGGCCGTCGATAGAAATACCGTTATCGTCATAGAACACTATCAACTTGCCTAGCCCCAGCGTACCGGCCAAGGAACAGGCTTCGTGAGAAATGCCTTCCATTAAACAGCCATCGCCCACAAACACGTAGGTGTGGTGATTTACGATGGCATGTCCAGGCCGGTTAAACTGATCGGCCAGCGTTTTTTCAGCCAGCGCCATACCCACGGCATTGGCCAAACCTTGTCCCAGCGGTCCGGTGGTGGTTTCAATGCCTGGCGCTTCGCCATGTTCAGGATGACCGGCTGTTTTCGAATGCAGCTGACGGAACTGCTTGATATCGTCAATGCTCAAATCATAGCCGCTCAGATGCAGCAGGGAATAAAGCAGCATCGACCCATGGCCATTGGACAGAATAAAACGATCGCGGTCTGGCCAGTTCGGGTTTTGTGGATTGTGCTTGAGATGAGCTCGCCACAACACCTCTGCAATGTCTGCCATGCCCATGGGCGCACCGGGGTGGCCACTTTTGGCCTTCTGAACCGCATCCATACTGAGCGCACGAATGGCATTGGCAAGTTGACGTTGTGTGGGCATAACGTGTATCTCCAGAAACAGCGGTAGTCAGGTCTGCAGGCATAAAAGCGAATTCAAATATCATCGCAATAGCCGACAGCTGGGCTTTAAGGGCCGCCATTTTCCCTCACAGAAGCGTTTACAGCAAACATTGCCACTATTTTTTACAGAAAAAATCAAAATAAGATTAAAAAATGCCTTACATCCCTCTGCCTACGTGCGCAATGAATAAAAACGTTGTATTGTACTGACCTGCTTTTTAAACGGCTCTCATGACCCCTTTATAAAAAGCAGTGCTGGCTTTCTGTACCTTTGTCCACCCTACTTAATAGTACTAGTTAGCGCGTGCTCAAACAAACCAGTTCCAGATACGTTTTTCACTCTAGGCAAATGGGTTGGCGTGTTCACCCCCTTGCTGCTTATCCCCTGAACCCAATGAGAAGATGCTCATGTCTGATTACGCCGTATTTACCTCCGAATCTGTTTCTGAAGGCCATCCCGATAAAGTTGCTGACCAAATCTCAGACGCCATTCTGGACGCCTTATTAACCCAGGATAAAGAATCACGCGTCGCATGCGAAACACTGGTCAAGACTGGCATGGTGATTGTTGCCGGCGAAGTGACCACCAGTGGTTATGTTGATATCGAATCCATCGTGCGCGGTGTGGTGCGTGATATCGGCTATAACAGTTCAGATATTGGTTTTGACTCCGCTTCGTGCGCAGTATTAAGCGCTATCGGCAAACAATCGCCCGATATTGCTATGGGCGTGAATGAATCAGACGATCATGAACAAGGCGCTGGGGATCAAGGCATGATGTTCGGTTATGCCAGCGATGAAACCGACGTGCTGATGCCCGCACCCATCACCTATGCCCATCGTTTGGTTAAGCGTCAAGCACAAGAACGCAAAAATGGCACCCTGCCCTGGTTACGTCCCGATGCCAAAAGCCAGGTCACGTTCCGTTATGGCAGCGATGGCAAACCGGCAGAAATCTCGGCTGTTGTACTTTCCACTCAACATTCGCCTGACATTTCCCAAAAAGATCTCCATGAAGCGGTCATGGAAACCATTATCAAACCCGTATTACCCGCCGAATGGCTGACCAAAAACACCCGTTATTTTATTAATCCAACCGGCTTGTTTGTGATCGGCGGCCCGGTGGGTGACTGCGGCCTGACCGGACGCAAGATTATCGTTGACACTTACGGTGGTATGGCCCGTCATGGCGGCGGCGCGTTTTCCGGCAAAGACCCCAGCAAGGTCGATCGTTCAGCCGCCTACGCCACACGTTATGTAGCCA
>DAIRVL010000197.1:0-4021 GCA_036802845.1 Pseudomonadales bacterium
GCACTTAGAGTGCTTGAGCCGATTTTGGGCGAAGACCATGAAACCTACCAATGGAAGAATTCACGAATCTTTGTATGGATGATGCAATTCTATTCTATAGGTACGGTAGCGACCTTTATTGGTTTTTTATGGGTTATGGCGCATGCGCATAACGGGGGCGACCTGTTCGGTTTGGCTGCCGGTCTGCAGGCGGTCACCGGTTTTGACATGATTGCAGCTCACGCTAACGATGGCATTGTGGAATATGCTGTAGCCACGCTGTTGTTCAGCATTACCTCCAGCTTGGGCACAGTGGCGATTGGACATGAGTTATGTCATCGTCTTCACGAGCCATTGTCAGTGTTTTTATCGCGACTCATGGGCACCTTTACCATGTTCAGTTACTACGCGGTAGAACATCCCTATGGGCATCACCTTACGGCTGCGACACCGCGCGATTCCAGTACGGCGCTGCGAGGTGAAAACATTTGGAATTTTATCAGCAGAACCTTTAAGCAGGATTATGAAATAGTCTGGGAAATAGAAAAAAACCGCCTGGAAAATAAAGGCCTGCCTGTATGGTCTCATCACAATCGTTTGCTAAGAGGTTATGCGGTTGAGGTGTTTATTACATTGGCTGTGGCTGCGCTTACCGGCTTTATGGGTTTGGCCTTGTTTGTGCTTGGTGTTATTCAGTCACATATAGGCTACAAAGCGGGTGTGTATATTCAACACTATGGCTTGGTACGTGATCCTAATCAGCCTATTGAGATTAAGCATTCCTGGGGTTGCACCTACAAAGTGACTAACTGGCTTACCGATGGTATCGGTCGTCATGCCGATCATCACGATGTGCCAGAGCGTGAGTTCTGGAATTTGCTGCCTCACCTGGAGGGTCCTCAACTGCCTGGGGGCTATCTGAAAATGATGGGGCTTTCCTATAACAAGAAAAAATGGGAAGAAGCCATTGTGCCTTTGTTGATTGAGTGGGATGAAAAACACGCCTCACCCGCTGAAAAACTTTTGGCACTCGCAGCCAATGAAAAAAGTGGCAATCCACAATTGCTGGCGCATGCCAAACGGCAGCGTGAAGAGTTGAAACAAGCAGGCCTGCTTCCTTTTGCTGAATCGGCTGCGTAAGCATTTTGTTTTACCACCAGGCACTGGATTAACTGCAGGTGATTTTTGCAGTTGATTCAGTGCCTTGATTTTTAGCTAGCCCCGCGAAATTTTTCCCCCATCCCCCGTAATTTGTCTGACTGTGGTAAGTATTTTTTATTCCTGGATGCGTCGGTCTTGTGTCGTTTTATTACGGAGGAAAGGCATCGTGGAGAAAATTATCCGTGCATCAAAAGCCGCTTCATCATAATGTCTTTACATATCATGACGTTAAACATTTAAAAAAATCTTTCTTTTTTTGGCGTATTGGCTAAAATTCCCCACGTTGGTTTTGTGGCATCAAACATGATTCAGACATATTGAATACAGGTCTCTAGTGCTGACTAGAACTTCATTTGCCTGGATTCAAAGCACGAGTGTTTGAGATTTTTTAATCAAGTGAGCGTTGATAGATGTTTAACTCAGATACTAAAACAGTTTGGTATGGTTTACTGAAAACTAAAAAAACTGCGATTCCGGTGGTGTTTAACCCTAAACTGCCAGAGCCACCTCGCAATCAGCTCTATCTGTATAATGCGGCCAAAGATGCGATTGTGGTTTATGTAAGGGATATCGTTGAGCCTTTGCTGGCTGATTACGGCACGGAGGAGGAAGCAGCCCAGGCCGAGAAAGAGCTCAAATCGAAGTGGAAAGACGCCTGTAAAGAATTCTTAAAAGTACGAGGCGATGTTGTTATTCCTGCAAGCGGCCCCAAAGCGGAGCCGAAAAAGAAAGCCCTTCTTGATGATGACCCCGATATTCAAATTGATGAGGCGGCTTTAGGCGCAGAGGAATGGCTGGATGATGATGTGTAACTAACGCGTCATGTTGTTGCGTCAGCAAGCACAGTACATTTTAGTCTGTAATTTGCCAAAGACATGGTTCTTTTTCAAACGCTCCGGGCTATGGTGCTTAGAGCGAATTTCATGATTCTTATATCACTTGAATTGCTTCACGAATAAAAAGTATTGATTGTTGTGATTATACTTGCACCTTGAGTTTTCCAGTTCTTATGATGGAAGATATTCCTCAGGGTTTGAATGCTTATGCCTCATCGAGCTCATCTGTTTTCATTGCGCATTGGTAACGCCTTGCGTGAAGCCTGTATTAAAGAGCCTTACACGTTTCATCGTTTTAAACGTGATCTCATTGCGGGAATTACGGTGGGCATTATTGCCATTCCGCTGGCTATGGCCTTGGCGATTGCCAGTGGTGTGGCGCCCCAGCATGGTCTTTACACCGCGATTATCGCTGGATTGCTGATTGCGCTGAGCGGTGGTTCGCGCTTCAGTGTGTCGGGACCTACAGCGGCGTTTATTGTCATTTTGCATCCTATTGCGACCCAGTTTGGACTGGGTGGCCTGTTAATGGCTACGGTAATGGCGGGCATTATTCTTGTTGCGTTAGCTTTGGCACGTTTGGGACGTCTCATTGAATATATTCCAGAACCGGTGACGCTGGGTTTTACATCAGGCATTGCTGTGGTGATAGCGGTCTTGCAAATCAAGGATTTTTTTGGTCTGCCTATCAGTGAAATGCCCGATTCCTTCGTAGAAAAAATCAAAATTCTAGTGCCATACCTGGTGGATTTTAATTTGGCCAATACCGTGGTGGCTCTGGCAACGTTGTCGGTTTTGGTGTTCTGGCGTCGATTAAATAGCGCCTTGCCGGGGCATTTGCCGGCCTTGGCGCTTGGCATGTTGCTCGCCTGGGCGTGCTCATTCGCTGGTTGGGATATCGACACGATCGGTTCGCGATTTAGTTATGTCTTGCCCGATGGCTCAAGGGGGCAGGGTATTCCTCCGGTGTTGCCGCATTTTTCCTGGCCTTGGAATTATCCCGCTGCAGACGGGCAACGTTTTGTGTGGTCATGGGAAACGTTCCGGGTGTTGTTGCCTGCTGCGTTTTCTATTGCCTTGTTAGGCGCGATTGAATCCCTGTTATGTGCCGTGATTCTTGATGGAATGACGGGTAAACGACACAACGCCAACAGTGAGCTGCTTGGGCAGGGCATTGGCAATATTGTTGCGCCTTTCTTTGGCGGCATTACTGCAACTGCCGCAATTGCCCGTTCAGCCACAAATGTCCGTGCTGGTGCAGAATCTCCGATAGCCGGTGTGATTCATGCCGTAGTTGTGCTGTTGGGCCTGGTGGTGCTGGCACCGCTGTTGGCCTATCTGCCCATGGCGTCGATGGCGGCATTATTACTGGTTGTGGCCTGGAATATGAGTGAAGCGCACAAGGTAATCGAACTGATTAAAAAGGCACCCTGGAGTGATGTGCTGTTATTGCTGACCTGCATGTTTCTGACGGTGTTTATCGACATGGTTGTTGCAATCAGTTTTGGTGTGGTGCTGGCGGCCATCCTGTTTATGCGTGAGATTTCAGAAATGACCAAGGTAAGCAATATCAGCGCGCAACGTCGATGGGTGCCTACCGATCTGCCTCTGGATTGGGCGGTTTATCGTATTAACGGCCCGCTGTTTTTTGCGGCGGCAGACCGTATTTTTTCAGAATTGTTGTACCTTAGCGAAGGTAAAAAAGGAGTAATACTGGTTTTGGATGCAGTGCCCTTGCTGGATGCCGGTGGTTTATCGGCCATGAACAAATTTTTTGATGCCTGTGCCAAACGTAATACCTGTCTGCTGATGACTGACTTGCAATTTCAGCCGCTGCGTACCTTGGCGCGCGCCCAGGTGCACCCGGTGGAAGAAAAGCGTTTATTTTTCCCGGCGCTAACAGATGGTCTAACTTGGCTTGAGAAAAAAATTGCACTTGGATGAGCGTATTATCTTACAACTGGAAGACTTGTTTAGTGCGATAGGTTGAAGTGCTATTCATGGTCGCAGCGTTATCTGCAATTACATGAACATACGCCTGATAT
>DAIRVL010000198.1:0-3997 GCA_036802845.1 Pseudomonadales bacterium
ACCATCGCTCCACCAAAAACCAGACACAGTTGCTGCACCACGGGGTGCGCTGAAATACGCACAGCCACAAGCGCATGGCGGCCTTTGATCCACGGTGGAATATGCCCACTCTCGTCTGGCAGCAACCACGTAATGGGTTCACTTAACGTCGAGCGTTCCAGACAGGCCAAGTGCTCCGAACTTAGTTCAGGCCAGAGGGTTTGCACCTGCTGTCGATTAGCCGTAACTAAAATCAGACCCTTGTGGTCAGCTCGTTGTTTAAGCGCCAACAAGTGAGCAACCGCTGCCGGATTAAAAGGGTCACAGCCCAAGCCATAAATGGATTCGGTAGGATAGGCAACGGTTCCACCCTGTTGTAAACACCGTACAGCCTGGTGGATCTTAAAGGCAGACACATGGCTCATGAACTATCCTTTCGCCAATTTCTCTTGCAGGGCCTTGTCTTTGGCCATCACCTCATTTGCCATCGACTGACGGTCGGCGAGCAAACGCTCTCTTAATTCAGGATTAGAGACAGCCAGAATTTGTGCCGCTTCAACCACGGGCAAATCGGAATCAGAACCCATCAAAATGGCGACAAAGGGTTGAGGCATGACATTGTCCTAATAAAACGGAAAATAAGGAGGGAAGTGGAAACTACCTGAGCACAATTAATTTGGCAAGTAAAAGTCCTTTGCTTGCACGCCCCCAAGGGCAATACCGGGCGCGATAGACCTTTTTGAAGCAGGCTTTGTTGCTTCACAGCAGACGCCTTGCGTTAAACAATCATCCAACTATTTCAGGAAGACTCTTGCACAGGGCGTCGGCTATATCCACCGGCCTCTTGAAAAACCAGTTCTTTTAATTCCAGCAACACCAACAAAGAGGCTACCTGGTTGACCTCCAGATTCGAGCGCTCAACGATAAAATCAAAAGGCAGCGGATCCAGATCAAGAAAACGTAAAAGCTGTTTTTCTTCAGCGCTTAATGCCATAGAGGGTGAGTTAAAGTTCTCTTCAGCAGCCAGCAAATCCAGCTGTGTGTGTTCAGCGGCCTTTTTTTCAGTGCGTGGAAGAGATTCTCTCTTCGCAGGCACTTGAACAAGGTCAGCTTGTCTTTGTTTGGGTGTTGGGCTAACAAAAGCACCCAACTGATTAAAAATGTCTTCGCCGCTTTCGACCAATGTTGCGCCTTGTTTGATCAGCTTATGACAACCCCGACTGAGGGGATTGTGAATGGAGCCGGGAATAGCGAAGACTTCCCGACCCTGCTCCAGCGCCATTTGGGCGGTAATGAGTGAACCACTTTTCAGCGTGGCCTCGACCACCAGCACGCCCTGACTCAGACCGCTGATAATACGATTTCGGCGCGCAAACAGGTGTGGTTTGGGTGCCGTCCCCACGGGATATTCAGACACCATCGCGCCTTTTTGTACAATCGCCTGCGCCAATGCGCCATGCTGTTTCGGATAGAGATAATCAAGACTGTGTCCCGCCACCGCAAGGGTGACACCGCCAGCGTCTAACGCTGCCTGATGTGCCTCACCATCAATTCCCAGCGCCAGTCCACTGCTAATCACCCAGCCCTGTTGAGCCAGATAACGGGCGAAATTACGCGTATTCATCAAACCACTTTGACTGGGATTACGACTGCCAATCACGGCCAGTTGCGGCGCATTTAACTGGGCGGGATCGCCGATCACGAATAAACAAGGCGGTGGATCATGAATCTCACGCAACAGCGCAGGGTAACGTGGGTCGTGATAACACAAAATATGATGACCGGGCACACGAGCCCAATGTACATCTTGCGCAACACCCGCCACCAAAGGATTCAAGGGTTCAAGCGTAGCCAATTGCTGTAAGGACGTTGATTGAAGCAAGTCTATCGCGGGCGCTTTCAAACCCAAGGACTGCAAACGGCTGACCGGAAACGAGAAAACTTGCTTGAGCGCTGAACACTGCCCAAGCAAGTTCTGGAAGGTAACGGCGCCTACACCTGGCAAGCGCCCTACTGCTAACCACGCATATAATTCTAGCGAATCAATGCCATAAGGATGATCAGGGTTTTCTGACTTCATCCAGAACCGCCATAGAGCTGGTGGCTTTCAGTACCAAACCATAACTGACCTTGTCAAAGGTTCTGAATACCATCAACAAACCTGCGCGCTCAGAAGGCAGTTGCAACAGTTCTTTGGTGTTTTTGTCCCGCACGGACTCTCCTTTACGGTAAATGGCAAAGACATTACCTTCTTCAACACCTTCACGGATGCCCTGATTAATGACCACCACATCATATTGCGCCACATTCTTCACGCCACTCATGACACGAATAATCTGTCCTTTCAGATCTTCGTCAGGTGTGCTTGGATAAAAGACCGGCTGTACTTTACGTTCTTCGGTGGGCAATAAACGATCGTTCACACGAAGCTCCTGTCTTGATCGCACCAACTCTGTTTTGGCAAGATCATCCGTCACCGTTATGATTTTGCCCATACCTAATTCTTTGGCATCGTAACCCAGAATTTCCTGAGTGACAGGATCAACATAAGGGGCCCCCTGACGATAGACTCCATAGGCTGGCGCTGGTGCAGACCAGTCACCCCGTGCATAAAAGTAATCGCCTGCGCCGATAATGACATGTTTTTCATTACCCGCAACGACATAAGGCGCTTTTTGCAAGGTTTCTTTATCTAATACCCGGCTTTCATCCAGAAAACCCCGAACGGCATCCAGGGGAATCGCAGGGATCACGGTTTCAATCGGTGTAGAGCGCACTCTGGGTAACAATTTCTCTGTGCCATTTGAAGCACTACGAGTACCACCCGAAGCAGACGCCAACACCAAACGGGGTTCACCGTTCACGTACACGAGTTTAATCACATCTCCCGGATAAATTAAATGGGGGTTTTTGATTTGTCGATTGATATGCCAGATTTCCGGCCACAACCATGGTTCGCGCAAAAAGGTGCTGGAAATATCCCACAGGGTATCGCCACGCTTGACCGTATATTCGCTGGGATGATCCGTCTGCAGTGCAATAGACTCAGCCAGCACATTAAAACTGAACAAAGTGGAGGCAATAAACCCCAGAATTATTTTCTTCATGTAAAAAATCCCTATATATTATGGAACAGGGGTGATTTATTGAACTGTCCACAGCCACAAGGGGCACTGAAGATCAAATCGTACACCATCATCAACAGACTATCAGGATCAGTTTAGCAGCTCGCCGCAAAAGTCCCAGTCACCATCAAATAAAAGCGAAGTTCAGCACAATCATTGATACTCTTTGACACAGCCCCAAAGTTGACACAATACCGCGGCGTGGCATTCTTATACATCCCTGTTATTACCATCTTAGCAATAGATTCATTTTTTTGACCATTTTTTAGTTTTTTCGGATTTTTGTTTTATGGCTGTACTTGAAATACTTGAATTTCCAGACCCCCGACTGCGCAATAAGGCCAAGGAAGTTAAAACCGTTGACGACAGCATTCGCAAACTCGCCGATGACATGCTGGAAACCATGTATGACGCTCCCGGGGTCGGGCTTGCGGCTATACAAGTGAATGTTCCGCTGCGTGTGATTGTGGTGGATATCACTACCGAACAAAATGAACCCCGTGTTTTTATCAATCCGATTATTACTCCCGTCGACACCTGTACAAAAGAATCTCAGGAAGGCTGTTTATCGGTGCCGGGGTTTTATGAGCCGGTGGCACGCTACGAACGCATTCGTGTGCGTGCGCTCGATAAAAACGGTCAAACTTTTGAATTAGAGTGCGATGAACTGCTTTCGATTTGCATTCAACACGAAGTCGATCATTTAAACGGCAAATTGTTTGTTGATTACTTGTCGCCTTTAAAACGCCAACGCATCAAGAAGAAACTTGAAAAACAGCAGCTGACTGACTAAGAACCTGTTCAATAGCTTGATCAAGGGATGCAGCGCACTTCCAACGCAGTGATACGCCCTTGCGTATTGAACAGGTTCTAAAGCCCACCGTAACCATTGG
>DAIRVL010000199.1:0-3924 GCA_036802845.1 Pseudomonadales bacterium
TAAGGAAACCATTGCGCTGAATGTGCGTATTATTGCCACATCGAACCGACGACTGGAAGATGAAGTGGCGCAAGGCCGTTTTCGCGAGGATTTATATTACCGCCTGAATGTATTTCCTGTTAAATGGAAACCCCTGCGTGAGCGTCCGCTGGATATTCTGCCTTTGGCTGAACGATTTATCCGGCATTACAAGGTTAATGATAAAGCGATCACTCTCAATGAGGACGCCAAACAAGCCATGATGCACCACCCCTGGCCGGGCAATATCCGTGAACTTGAAAATGTTATTCAGCGCGCACTTATTTTGTGTCAGGGCGAAGAAATCGTGCTGGATGATTTAATGTTCGAAACCGATGATTTAGACACTCCCCATGCAGAACGCTCACTCGATAGCGTAAAGCCAGGCTTAAATACGGTTTTTTCAGGCGAGAGTGTTTTAACTAATGATCTTAAAAATCGTGAATATCATTTGATTGTCGATACACTTAAATCGGTGGCGGGCCATAAGAATAAAACCGCTGAAATTCTTGGCATCAGTCCGCGAACCTTGCGTTATAAAATCGCCAGAATGCGTGAAAATGGTTTTGATTTTGACTATTACGAAAGCGCTTAACGCCCGTTGTATTTCTTCCTTATGTTCTATAAAACCAGGCAATTTGATGCGCTGGTTTTTGTCTATTCAATATAACGTTAGCGTTATATTAATACTGGCCTGAATTGTGCATTTTATCCTTTGATGTTTATTATCGTTCTTAAGCGTCAATCTAATGACGCACGTTAGTTTGAGGGAATTTAATTTGATCGGAGTAATGTATGGATAACACAATTCAGGTCAGGCAGTTGCTCGATAGTATGCAGTCAATTCGCAGCAAAATGCCGGTGTTTGAAAATCAGTTTGATGTTGTAAAAGGTGTGGGTGATGTAAAACAAAGTGCGGCGGCATCGTCGCCGTTTTCATCCTACCTGAGTGATGCTCTGGGCAGTGTTAATGCCCAGCAACAGGAATCCTCCAGCTTGGCCACCGCTTTTGAACGTGGTGATCCGGGGGTGGATATTACGCAAGTGATGATTTCAATGGAAAAGGCCAGCATTTCATTCCAGGCATTAACTCAAGTGCGCAATAAAATGGTTGATGCGTATAGAGATGTTATGAATATGCCCATTTAATGTTGTTTATTCGATTTAAATAAAAAACACAGTAAGCGGTGACGGTTATTTTGTCACAGTAACGATGTAGTGGTAACACGTGAGGCGCTTGGAATATTCGTATGGCAGACGGTGACTTGGCACGGGGGCAAAGTAAATCGATTAATCCCTTGATTGCAGGATTTAATAATCTGGCTTTGCTGCGTCAATTAGGACTTATGATTGGTTTGGCTGCCAGTGTAGCCATAGGCTTTGGTGTGGTCTTGTGGTCGAAAGAGTCAAATTATCGGCCTCTGTATTTGGACTTGTCTACGGTAGATGCCGTTGCCGCGTCTGACATTCTGCAACAAAACAATATTCCATTTAAGTTTGATAGTAACGAAAAAATGTTGCTTGTTGCTTCAGATAAAATTCATGAGGCCCGTCTTAAAATGGCGGCCGCCGGGTATGCGCCTGCACAGCAAGGCGATCAAAACCTGATGAATAAGGACAGCAGTTTTGGTACCAGTCAGTTCGTTGAAAGCGTGCGTTATCAACACAGCATAGAGCTGGAGTTAGGCAGAACCATTGCGTCTATTCAAGGGGTGCGCAGTGCGCGTGTGCATCTGGCTATTCCAAAGCGTTCGGTGTTTGTGGGTGATCAGCGTAAACCCAGCGCATCGGTTTTAATTGATTTGTATCAGGGAAAACAACTGAATAAACCCCAGGTCAGCGCCATTGTGCATTTGGTGGCGTCGAGTATTCCTGAATTGTCTGACAAGTCTGTTACCGTTGTTGATCAACGGGGCGATTTATTATCGGATAACGATGAAAATGATGGGATTGCTGAAGCCGGGAAACAATATGAATACGGCCGAAAACTGGAACAAAGTTACATTGAACGCATTCGGAATATATTAACACCTATTTTAGGTGAGGACCGATTCAAGGTCGAAGTCAGTGCCGAGGTGGATTTTTCAACCTTCGAACAAGCGAGTGAACAGTTTAATCCGGATACGCCCGCCGTCCGTAGTGAAAAAGTCATGGATGAAGAACGTGGCAGTGCTGATGTAGGCGGTGTGCCCGGTGCGTTGTCTAACCAGCCACCGGCTGATGCAAGCGTGCCTGAAATTGCCAATGGCGGGGGTTCGGGTGCTGTGGCAAGCAATACTTCCAATAAACGTACACAAGCAACACGCAATTTTGAAATTGACCGCACCGTTAGCCATAGCCGTAAGCAATTTGGCAGCTTGAATCGTTTATCGGTGGCTGTGGTGGTTGATGTGCCGGATCCGGTTGTTGCGCCGGTTGAAGACCTTAAGGCGGCCGATGCTAAACCGGCAAATAAAAAAACCAAGGCCAAAAAGGAAGCGTCAAAAAACCAGCAAACGACAGCGGCCACAACACCTGCAAATAATGCAACTAAACTGAACAATGCAATCCATGCATTAACACCCGCTGAATTGGAGCAATTAACACAATTGGTGAAAAATGCCATTGGTTATGATGCGGCGCGTGGTGACATGGTGACGCTTATTCCGCAACGTTTTGTACGTGAAGCGGTAGTGGAAGACCTGCCTGTAGAAGAAATTTCCTTTTGGGAGCAAGCGTGGTTTGCCGATGTTGTTAAACAGGTTCTGGCAGTGATCGCTGTATTGGCCGTTATTTTCGGGGTGTTACGCCCTATTCTTAAAAACATTTCAGCCACCGGTAAAAAAGAACTTGAATTCAAAAACATGCTCAATGCCGAAGCCAATGGACAAATGGGTGGGCGCGAGTATGGGGGTGTAACGCTTTCATCGGGCCCGGATGCCTTATTGCCAGGGCCCAACGATCGTTATGAACAACAAATCAGTGCGGTCAGAAGCATGGTTTCCGATGATCCGCGACGGGTAGCACAAGTTATAAAACGTTGGGTAAGTTCATCAGATGGCTGAGCAAGACACAAATACACCTTCCGCCGGGTCATCTAAAAAATCCAAGATCGATCCTTTAAGGAAAGCATCGATTCTGTTGATGAGTCTGGGGACAGACGATGCGGCATTGGTGCTCAAACATCTAGGGCCGCGTGAAGTACAGAAACTCGGTGTTGAAATGGCCGCACTCACCGATGTTGATAAAAATCAGGTAATCAATGTGCTTGAAGATTTTTTATCAACGATTGGCAGCAGTACCAATATGGGTGTGGGTAATGACGAATACGTCAAAAAAATGCTTAAAACGGCCTTAGGTGAAGATAAAGCCAGCAGTTTGATTGATCGTATTTTAGAGGGTGGCAGTGCAGCAGGTCTGGAAACACTCAAGTGGATGGAGGCACGTTCTGTTTATGAAATGATTCGCTACGAACACCCGCAAATTCAGACCATCGTTTTATCCTATGTCGATTCTGATCAAGCCGCTGGAATACTCGAATTTTTTGATGAAAAAGTCCGTGTTGATTTGCTTATGCGGATTTCTGCTCTGGATGTCGTACAGCCCAGCGCATTACAGGAATTGAATAATATTCTTGAGCAGCAGTTAAGCAGTTCATCAGGCTCCGCTTCGGCGCATTTAGGGGGCGTAAAAACTGCCGCAGGTATCATGAATTTCCTTGATAGTTCTACCGAATCTGCCGTCATTGATGGTATTCGCGAACTGGATGATGATTTGGCACAAAGAATACAGGATTTAATGTTTGTATTTGATAATCTGGTTGATGTAGAAGACAAGGGAATTCAGTCATTATTGCGTGAAATTTCGTCCGAGTCGCTGATTCTGGCGCTTAAGGGTGCAGACGAGACCTTGCGTGAAAAAATCTTT
>DAIRVL010000200.1:0-3904 GCA_036802845.1 Pseudomonadales bacterium
ATGCTTGTTATCATCAGAAGCATTCTGAGCAAGCCTATTCACTTGATTATTTCCGGACTCATTAACGCCCGCATCCAATACAGCCTCATTAAGCGCATTTTGCTCGGCATCTGAGAGCGCATCAGAATGCATCACCGATGCATCGTCCACCTCCATGCCAACGATTGGATCAGCCTGTTCGTTTTCTTTATTACTCGCATCCTCTGCAACCCGTTCAGAATCTGCTGCGATATAAATGCCGTTTACTTGCAACACATTGCCGCTCAGCTCACCGCATGGCAATTCCTGACCATCCTCTTGCGTTTCTCGCAGCTGAGATTCAGCACGGTTTGTTAACTCATGGGAATCTTCACTTATAATCGCTTCGGCCTTTGCCTGCTGCACAACAGTTTCAGGTGCGTCTTCAAGATCATTATTCTTAAGGTGTTCTTCAGTTTTAGTAGCAGATTGTTCTCGCACCTCATCGTTATGCTGTTTATTGTTTTCCCGTGTTGTTTTAAGTGAATTTTGTTGTAAAAGCCGCTTATTCTCGGCACTTTTATCCTCTTGGGTACTTTTAATCGCGTTATTATCTTTCTGCCGGTCAGAGGCTCGATTAGCATTTTCGCGTGTTTGTTGATAAACGCTCGAGAATTCACGTCCAGCGGGTAACTTGGGAATACTATTTTTTCGTACCATGGCATCGGAGGAGGCCAGATTGATATCCAAGAGTGAAAAATTATTAATATCCATAACACCTGCTCATAGTTTGTTAATCAAGAGTAACAAAAGCAATTTGCAGGCCAATTGTGTTTTAGGGGGAAATTTCTATTTTTTGAGGCGATTTAAATAATTAAATCAAGATGCGAACAGATCAATTGCATTACACAATCAGCTCATGTATCGATTGACATACGTTAGAGAATTCGGTGTCGATAGACTGCACCAAGTCGATAAAAGAACGCTTTTCACCGTGTACGGCGCTCATTTCAATCTTGTTACACAATTCAGCAATTTTTATTACACCAAGATTTAAACTGCTGCCTTTGAGCGAATGCGACACTCTGCATATCTGATCTATATCTTCTTTATGAATCGCTCTTTTTAATTCAGCAATTTTATTTTCTGAATCGCTTATATACGTAGTAAAGAGCAATAAAAAATCCTGTCCCATGATGTCTTTTAACTCTTTAACTATTTCAGGATCAAGAATTGCTGTTTCGTTTTTCATAGTGTGTCCGTTAAATACCTTTTATCGCGATTATTCATTCACCAAACACCCAGTCGTAGATGGCAATAACCTTATTCCCTTTGCCTTCAAATTGAACCGTACGACACAACGAACGAATAAGTGGAATGCCACGACCACTGTAGTGCTCGAATGATGATTGATTTTTTGTAAAACTCCTGTAATTAAATCCGTCACCACTGTCACTCACCTCAATCACTAACGAACCTCCCTGCTCAGAGGACCTATGATCAAGAACAAATTTTATACATTCTTCCTGAATGCTTTTAAGTCGCTGTTCCTTGGCTGAATAATAATCCAGAAATCCATTGGGTGTTTGCTTTATTTTTGATTCAAGCTTAAGCACGCCATGATCAAGCGCATTACTATAAAGCTCGGCCAATATCGTGTATAACTCGCCTATTTTTATTTGATACCCAAGGGTATCCCTTAATATATGAATCAATAGCGGTAGGGGATTAAATTCCCTTAATGATTCATTTCTTAATTCGTATTCAAAGCGCCAGTTCTTTGCGCTAGCATCTTCTTTTATCGTATGTGTATTTTTAATGCCTGACTTTTTATCGATTTCATCGAATATGATTTCAACAAAACTATGGTCGTCATTCTGATTAGCGTCTGGATTGAAGTTACGCAGCGCTTCTATGTGCTCATTAAATAATTTTTCTATATCTGTATTTTTAGTAAACACCTGCAGGTATCTAGTCTCACCGTACATTTCGGTCGATGCATTTTGCTCCTCCAGAATGCCGTCGGAGCATAGATAGATTCTGTCACCCGTATTTACTTCAAATTCCTGTGTCGAACTAATGAATTTTTCCGCCTGTAGAATCCCGAGCGGTAAATGAAATGATTTAATTGTAAAGAATGATTTTTCATTCGCCCTGTAAACCACAACATCGGGCATGCCGCCATTCCAGACAACGATTGAATTACGTCTGAAATCCAGATGTACGGCACAGGCACAACAAAACACACCGGGAGGTAAAATTTCCACCAGTCGCTTATTGATTTCCTTCAGGATTTCATCCATTGCAAATCCTTTTTGCGACATGCCATAAAATATCTCGGCAACAGGCATGGCACCTATAGCAGCAGGTAAGCCATGACCGGTAAAGTCACCCAGAAAAGCCATAATAGAGCCAGAAGGGCACTTGGTGGCCAACAAGATATCCCCATTAAAAATTGCCATGGGTGATAACACATGTTTGATATTGGGTGAATCGATACTGCCTGTGTGTGCAATGTTGTTAAAAACGGCTTTTGCAACTTCTTGCTCATGTAAAAGATAGGCATTGTGCCGCGCAATATGATCCCTTTGTATCAGCACCGTATTATGCAGACTTCGTAGTCTTGAAAGGGCAATAATTTTTGATCTTAGAATAATTCGACTGTAGGGTTTCGTAAGAAAATCATCCCCACCCGAATCCAGGCATTTTGCAACTGATTCAGCATCATGGAGGGAGGTTAAAAACATGACTGGAATCATGTTCTCGCCTGATAAGGTTTTAATTGTGCTTGCTGCTTCAATGCCATCCATCACAGGCATCAATGCATCCATAAGAACAAGATCAGGCTGATGCTCAATAAATTTCTCTATGGCATCGAAACCATTTATTGCCTCTACCACCTCGTGCCCGTCATTTCTGATAATCGTAGAGAGCAACAACCTGTCTGTTAGATCGTCCTCAACTATTAATATTTTTAATGCAGTGCCAGGTGCGTTTTCTTTTGGCATTGGGCATCCTTGCCATTGATGAATGTCACGCGCTACTTGATTAAAAACAGTTGTTCAAAGTTTGATATGGTCAAAATCTTTTTGACATCCTGATTGCAATTAACAATATTTATTTTTGCTGAATCCCCTCCGGCATGATCACGAAGCAACAACAACATACCTAAGGCTGAACTATCAAGATAGGTTGTCTCTTTAAGATCCACAATATATTGCGAGGATTTGTCTGAATTCTTTTCATATGCATCACGAAACTCCTGGTGTGCACTAAAGTCAAAACGGCCTTGCACCTTAATGGTCAATGCTTTGCCGTCATTAGAGGGTGACGCCCAAATTGCCATAACTCTTCTCCATTTAAGCTCAATATTTTTCAGATAACATATTTAATGTTATGTTTTAAGGTTAGTTGAAAAGTGCGTTTGGACAAATGATATTAGCTTCAAATATGATTGAAATTGTAAACAAGCTGAAAATAAGTTTTATGCAGACCTGTTTTTACAGGCGTTTTTTAGCAAGATAAACCTTTGCCTTCATAGAAGCGAAGCTCAGTGGAAGGAGTTCTATAGTCAGCTGATGACGCAAGCGTATGCCAGGAATACAATTTAAAACGGCATATCAAAACAACTTTAAAATACTGCAATCACAGAAACAAAAAAGCCTGTAAGCAACGTTAAATTCAAATGTGCAGCTTACAGGCTTTTGTTTTATTCACTATGCATTGCTTTAGTCACTATGCAATTTGTTTAAGAAGCTCCTTGGCATCCTGTTTTTGATCTTCGTTACCTTCTGAAATGACTTCATTCAGTATATCTCTGGCACCCGCTGCGTCACCCATTTCAAGATAAGCACGCGCCAGATCTAATTTCGTTGCTGTTTCATCCAGATCAGCGAGCAAATCAAGGTCGTCTTCATCCAGATTTATTTCATTGACAGCGCTTTCA
>DAIRVL010000201.1:0-3904 GCA_036802845.1 Pseudomonadales bacterium
AGCAATTGTTTTTCTTTTGTGCGGGCAAATACATTTAATACCACAACGGTTAACAGCAGGTACAGCCCTGCAGCAACAGCAAACAGGTGCAGTAAATTAGCAAAATGCAGTGTGGTGATATAAAAATACACCGGCACTTGCACGGCTATAACGGCCAGGTGCGCCTGTAACACGGGCTTGAGGTAGTCTTTAAGCGGTAACTGTAAACACTTGCAGGTATACACCGGCAGAACAAACAGTTTGCTGATAAGCATGGGGATGGCTGTGCCCAGTGCCACACCGAGCATGCCGAATTTTTTAACCAAGAGCAGGCTGAGCACTAAATTGATAATAGCTTCAGCAATAACGATATAGGCATAAAATTTATGTTTCGACAGGGCATAAATCAAATTAACCGAGCTGGTTTGCATCATTTCATACATAGTAGCAACAAGAAGAATCAGCAAGATGCTGTAAGCCTCAAGGTAAGTGTCATCGAGCCAGAGGGTGATAAAGGCTTGGCCAAAAATTATTAAACCGCCTGCGCCTAGGGTGGCAAAAAATACATTGATGCGTGTGGCCAGCAAAAAGCTTTCTTTTAAAGCGACATTATCGTTGGTCGCCAGATACCGTGTGTAAACCGGCAACATCACCGAGGTTGCCTGCCCGATTAAACGTGAGTAGTACGAAACCAGTTGCGCAGCAATTTGAAAAATAGTGACGCTCGACAGTGTTAAATGCGCGCCGATAATCAGGTTGTCGGTGTTAAGCCGTATTTGTTCTGCAATCATGGCAATAAAAGAATATTTAGCATAATCAGCCAATTCTTTAATTCGGCTACGGTCGAAATATTTTTTTGCAAAGGCTAAGTCAGGAAACAGTTTTTTTGCAAAAACAAGGGTCATTAAATTACCTAAAAAATCGATGGCTACAGTGGCAATCGCCATGGCTATTAATGAATGCCCCGTGCTTAACAGGTAAATAATCAAAGGTGTTCGGATGGCAATTTTGGTGAGTTGCGTGTAACAGCCCAAATCGTAACGAAGGTTGGCCGAGAGCACGCCGTTGAGGGCAATAAAGGGGAAGCCAATGGCCAAACCACTGCCCATAATCAGTGTTACGACTCGAAAGGTGCGGATGTGTTCGGCCGTTTCGGTAAATACAGGGGCTAAAAATGTAACCAGAAGGGTCAGAAGAAAAGCGATAAAACCAATCACTATAAAGATGACTATCGAGGTGTTAATAATACTGTTGATTTCATCACGGTCTCTTTTGGGTAACACCAGTGCGATAAAACGTTGGGTGGCGTTGGAAATGCCCATATCCAGAAGATTGTAAAGGCCGAAAATAGAGGCGATTACTGACCACAATCCATAGGCCTCGCTACCCAGACTGCGGATAATAAAGGGCATCATAAAGAATGACACAGCGATGCCGATAATCAGGGTGATAACACGCAGTGCAGAGCTATTGATAAGATTTTTTGCCGTGCTGTTTGATGCTGTATTTGACATGGGCTTCAGGTCTACATGTGACGAAGGTTGTTAGCTTAATTGCCTTGTGTACAGTTGAATGTATTGCTGAAAATTTGCATGGCGGCTAAAGGTGTTGCTTATTTTGGTCAGACTGTTTTTTGCCAGTGTGTTTCGTAGTTGGGCATCGTTACACAGGGTTTGCAGTTTTTCAGTAAGGGCCTGCGGGTTATCTACTGTTATCAAATAGCCGTTTTCTCCCGCTTGAATCAACTCAGAATTGCCGCCTACGTTGGTAACAATGCAGGGCAGGGGCGTGGCCATGGCTTCGAGTATGCTGCGAGAAAGCCCTTCGGTGGTGGAGCATTGCACAAAAATATCACTGCAAGCGAGCAGCTGCGCCACATCCTGCCTAAAACCGGTAAAACAAATATGTTCGTCCAGTTGTAGCTGGTGTGTTATTTTTTCCAGCGCTGCTTGTTCCGGGCCTTCGCCGACAATCAGTAATTTGCACGGCTTAAACGTTTTACGCAGTGTGTCAAAGGCTTTAATCAGCCTGTCGACTTGTTTTAGTGCAACCAGTCGCCCGGTGCAAATTATTACAATGTCATCGGCTGCCAGAAGGGGATGGATTTTTAGTTGCGTTCTGAACGCGGCTTTTTCGGGCTGACTCAATACCGTGTTTCGTTCGCTGTCGAGCCCGTTGTAAATGGTTTGTATGTGTGAGCGTATGCGGGGGGCATGCTGACAATAAAACGCATGCATTTGTTTTGATACGGTAACAAATTCGGTGCCCAAAAATGCGGCCAGTTTGATAAGCAACATGCGTCTGGGATTTTCTTCAATCATATAGATATCGTGCAGGGTACCAATGTGCGGAATGCGCGCAACAGCGGCGGCCAACGCACCGCCTGTAATAGGGCCATATAAATGCGAGTGCAGCAGTTGAATATGCTGCTGTTTTAAAAATCGCCCCATGTGCCAGGCAAACAGGGGTAGGGTTTTAATCGATTTAAAATATACCTGAATGTTTTCAGGGATGATTATTTGTTCTATACCGTATTTTTCACAGTGTTCGCTAAAAAAAGGGTGCTTAAAGTGCAGCACTACGGGCCTGAAAGCGGTGTTGTCCTGCGTATAACGCGCCAAGTCAATCAGCACCTGTTCGGCGCCACCGGGTATGTTGGTTTCGATAAAATGCGCAATGCGTAGAGTCATGATTTTTTTACTGTCATTGGCTTATTTGTAGGTTGGGTGAGTTCTTGATACAGCCGCAGATACGCCTGACATTTTTGTGCGCTGTTGTAGTGTTGTCTGACATGTTCTTTTGCGCGTGCAGCAGTGTTTTTTAAACGCGCACGATCCTTGAGGGCTTCGGTGATTAAAGTGATGTAGCCATTCACATTGTGCTGCTGTGTTAAATAACCAAATTCACCGTCTTGCAAAAGGCTGCGCATGCCACCGACTGCATGCGCGGCCACGGGGCAATTGAGCGCCATCGCTTCTAGTAAGGTCATGGGCAGGCCTTCATGGTCGGACGGCATCAACAATAAATCAAATTGTGTCATATAGGGGTAAATGTTTGTTTGATGCCCCCTAAAGTGGATATGTTCTGTAACGGTCGATTGCAGCGCTAGCGCTTTAAGTTGTTGCTCTGCCGGCCCGCTGCCAAAAATATAGAAATGCAAGTTTGGAAAACTATGTACCAGCGCGGGCATGGATTCAAGAATAAGATCAACACGTTTTAAGGGGATAAGCCGCCCGACCATGGCGATTTTAATTTGATCGTGCGTGCCCAGCGGCTCAGTTTTTTGCGCCGTTTTTTGTTCAAGCGTGTTGATGTCTACGCCGTTAACGATAGTGACAATTTTTGATGCCGGATACTGTTGTTGCAACTCAATGGCAAGGTGAGGGGCAACGGCGACCAGTCTGGCAAAACAATAGCGCTGGCTAACTGTTTCAACGCAATTGACTGCATATTTTAAGGTTTGTTTCCAGGTGGGCGTATATTCTTTTGAGCCGTGATAGGTGCGGACTAATTTCACGCCGGGATGTCTGATTTTATAGAAGGTACTCAGTGTGCTTTCCTTGTGCCCGTGGCAATGAATAATGTCGGGGTGCAGCCTTGCCAGTGTTTGGAGCAACGATCGACACAAGCGTTGGTTCGACATTTTTTTTTCGTCGATAATAATCACTCTGCCGCCGTACATTCTGAGTTGAGCGGCAAGTTGTCCTTCGTTAAACAGAATAACGGTTAAGGTATTTCCCAAGAGCGGCGCAAGATGTTTTATCAACATGGAAAGTTGCATTTCCGCCCCTGCCCACAGATCGCCTGATGCAATGTGTACAATGCTGAAGGGGTAGTGAGAGTCTGTCACATCCAGCCCCGAATGCGTGACAGGAATTGTGCTTGCGTGGCGGCAATATCGTTATGCAAGTGAATGCGTTTAAGT
>DAIRVL010000202.1:0-3893 GCA_036802845.1 Pseudomonadales bacterium
CAAAAAAGGCGGCATAACCTAAAATTTGAAGCGACAACTGGCTTGAAAACTGCCGCTATTGATTGGCACGAGAATAGTCGACTAATACAGCTCGTGGCGTAGCGTGCAGCTGTACCCCTAGTGCTGTAATCACTTTGAGAATAGTGGCAAAGCTCGGATTGCCTTCGCCAGAGAGCGCCTTATAGAGACTCTCTCGCCCCAAACCAGTATCGCGAGCTAGCTGGCTCATGCCTTTGGCGCGGGCGATGTCGCCCAATGCTTTGGCTATAAAGGCGGCATCGTCTCCCGCCTCTTCCAAGCAGGCCTCTAGATAGAGGGCCATCTCTTCATCGGTTTTGAGGTGTTCCACCACGTCCCATTTGCGTAGTTTTACCGTTCCCATAATGTTCGCTCCTAGAGTTCTTGCGCTAATTTCAATGCGGTTTTGATGTCTTTGGCTTGGGTGGATTTGTCGCCACCGGCCAGCAGAATCACTATTTCCATGCCTCGCTGCGTGAAATAGAGGCGATAGCCCGGCCCATAGTGAATCCGCATCTCCGAAACCCCTTTGCTGACGACCTTGCAATCACCAAAGTTCCCGCCCTCAGCGCGGCGGATGCGAGTTTTGATCCGCGCCGCCGCTTGCAAATCACGCAAGCTGGCGAACCAAGCGTCGAACACTTCAGTGGTGTGAATGGAATTCATTGGAAAAACGTATCATATAGGATACTATGATGGCAAGGCTTTAAAACGCAATCCCAAATTGTAACGATGCGTCAATCTCTTTATCGTTGCCCGCTGCGGCGAGGTCAATGTGAGTGCCGAGGAGGGCGAGGCCGACACCCGCTGTGACTATGCGGGCATCGTTATCCACCAGGTCGGCGCGATAATCGCAGCGGAACTGCAGCACTCTAAAGGCATCCAGCTCAGCGCCGAGTGACAGGTATTGGCTTTCTTTGCCTACGAAACCCAATCGTTAGGATTTAATCAAAGTACTGAGCAGACCATGTGTAGAATGTAACACCTTGGGTATGCGGACTTTTACCTTCACACGTTGAAATCACCGGCGTAATTATTATAGAGGTAGGATGAGACGCATTATGTGGAATTCGAACAATTGTCCACTTCGGCTCTCTCCGAAGTCCAGGACTATCGGCCGCATTCCGATAACTCGTTATTTTAAGCGTAGAAGCGTCAAAGTATTTTCCCGGTGATGAATCAAGGCGAGCTTCTTTATTGTAACTTTCTTGGCATCCGGTCTCTTGTCCCTGGCAACCTGCACGACAGTCAACTTCAGCACTTCGCCCGTTCTTATCATCAGCTATTGCTGACATACTGCATAAGAAAATAGAAAAAATGGCTGGATAATAAGTAGATGCAGATCTGAAATTCATATCACTTGTCCATATTTAAGATTGGTTTTACACAACATCGTTTTCATGGTGATCCATTCTGGAGACACCCACCATATCCTGATCGAATATAGATTTATGGTGGGCGTCTCCGAGTTTCGTCTATTTCTTTGGTTTGGCTGTGAATGTCGCTATCGATGAACATTCAACTTTTCGAGAATCGAGCTGGTCGAAGGGCTGGGCGTAGTAACCACGGATTAATTGGATTCCATGCACGGCTCAATTCCTTTCGTCAGCGTGGCGGCATAGGCCAAAGCGTCAGCTTTGTTGAAGAAGAACAACTCGACAGCATTAGTAATACCGTATTCGGCATAATGCGTCTTGATGTATTGCGATGTACTACCACAGACAATGGTGTTGCTTCCATACCCATCCCCATAGAGCGCACCAGCGTCATTCACACCGTAGGTTATGGTCTCGCTTGTCGTCTTCATCAAATCCGTAATAAATACAGTACCGTCCGCATGGAGATTAAATTCATACGCGTAGGGTGCATTGATTGCATCTTCGAAGCCAACCAAATAAAGCGTCCTTCCACTCAACCACTCCATGCTGAATTTGCTGGGAATACCACCAGAAACACCGAGCGCTTCCTCGGTAAAATGCTTGATGGCGCTGTCGGCATCGACAAGCGCTGTGTTTTTGGAGCCCGAATTAGCGACAAGGTTTGTGACTGCGGTGTCGAATGAGATGCTTGCGAAATCCAAGTCGCTCATGCCCGTAGCGGCGGTGTGCGCAGCATCCTTAATCTCAATACCATTGCTAGGATCGCCATCGGAATCGAGGGTCTGGAGCAGACGCGCGATGTTAACGACAGAAGTATCGTAAATATCGCTGGTGCCTACAATATCCAAGGGGGTTACCGTGGACTTGGCGGTGACAGGGGCGAAAGCGATATCGCCAATGGAGAAGGTAACTTCATCACCTGCATTATAGGTGTACTCTCCTGAAGCGTTGGTACTGCCTGAGTGCGTGATTGTACCCGCTGAATTTTTGGTTACGTAGTGTAACCCTGCTACGGCGCTGTCTATGAAGACACCGGTTAGCGCCGTGGAAGGAGTATTAGCGGGATTATTATTGGCATTGGTATCGGAATCACTTCCTCCCCCGCAAGCCGTCAAGGTTAAAAAAATCAGCGTAGCAAAAATGGCTTTGTGGTTCATCTCGTTTTCTCCTGTGGTTGTTGTTTATCGCACGGCAAACTCTAGCCATTCAAAATCTATTTTGGCATCCCGCATATGAGGTAATTTCGTGAATATTTCATTGCAGAGCAGAGATAGCGTAAAGAGAATGTCACTTGATTTTGAAAATATCCGTGGTGATAAACATAATCAGGGGGTGGTTAACGATGGATCTTTCAGGAAAAACAGTGGCAACCGATGAGCTGAGTTCTCTGGTGTTGACGCTCTATCGCGCTGCGCGCGAACTACCCTTGGAAGAATTTCAAACTGCGGCGTTGACGCTGATCAAACCCACGCTCCCCTTTGATTCGGGGTGGTGGGCAAGTGGTCGTTTGACGGCATCCGAAATAGCCATCCATGCCGTTCACTTACATGATAAATCCCCCGAGTTTCTCACTGGATATGAGAGGGTCAAAGATCAGGATGTTGCCCCCTCTATGCTGCTGACCCAAGGGGGTGGGATTTATCGCTTTCACATGCCCACCGTGTATAGTGACAAAAAAAAGTCGCTGGAAGTCCGTCATTTTCTGAAAAATAACAACATCGGAAACCTCCTGTTTTGCGCCGACTTCAAGCCGGAGAATGGCGTTACGCGCTTTATTAGCTTGTTCCGGGGGAAACCTGATCAGGATTACAGCGATAGAGACCAATACCTAATGCAGACGTTGTTGCCGCACCTGATGGAGGCGCTAACGATCAATCGTCTGATTCATCTGGAACATCTCAACGGTGGCCAACGCCGCTTCCAGCTTGCCATCGCTGATAAGCGGGGCATGCTCTACCATGCCGAGAGCGGATTTATCACGATGCTGCGTGAGGAGTTTCGCAGCACAATAACAGACCGCTTGCCTACGAGTCTTATGGTCGGCTTGGATAGCACGGGCCGCTATGACGGAAAGAGTCTCGTGATCCAGTGCTCGCGGAGCGCTGACCTGCTCTTTCTAAAGGCACGCGTGCGCCTGCCTGTCGATGCGCTATCAATCCGCGAAGCAAATATCGCCAAGTTACTGGCGCAAGGGCTGGATTATCAAAAGATCAGTCAAGCATTGAATATATCACCAGCAACGGTGCGATCGCATATCAAAAACATCTATAAAAAACTGAACATCAGCAACAAGGCGCAGTTGATTGTAGCGCTGGGTGAGGCTTGAGAAAGTAAACCGAGTGCAGGCACAAGGGTCACAAGGGCACAAGGGTCAGGGCACAAGGGTCACAGGGCACAAGCACAGGGCACAAGGGTCAGGTCTTTGATTTATGATAGCCTTGTCGTTAGGTTGTTTTTGCGTTTATGAAATAACACCAAACACCGTACCCAGTCGAC
>DAIRVL010000203.1:0-2472 GCA_036802845.1 Pseudomonadales bacterium
ATGTCAGAACTGGCTCAGTTGGCTATTGCAGGCTGGATTACGGATATTGATAGTGCTTATGTTATGGCCGGCCATCGTTTTGGAAAACTCCTGCCCCATCTGACCTACTCGCGCATGATAAATGCCGATCCCGGCGCACGTGCCAGCGGCCGCATTGTTTCCTCTGCCACCGGTTTACCCCTACCCTTGCCAGACAGTACGGTTGGGGCTATCGCCGACCACTTTTTGAAACAAACCCAAAGCACCTACACCCTGGGATTACGTTACGAATTGGCACATGGCATGTCGGCAAAAGCCGAATGGAGTCATATTACTGATTTTGGCAACACCATAGGTCAGTTTCGTGCCTCTGCACCCCCCACAAAAGACAGGGTGAACATTATTAAATTTGGCATTGATTCTGTATTTTAAATCGAAGGAACCGCATTATGTTTCCGACAAAAAACAATTTCATTTTGTGCATTCTGTTATTCGTGTCCTTACCCCTTCAGGCCGATATTTCAGTTGTAGTCAACACTGCCAATAGCAATACGCTCGACAAAGTCACCTTGCGAAAACTGTTTCTGGGTAAAATCGAACATTTTCCCGACGGCTCACCTGCAATGCCCCTTGTCCATCCAGAGGAAGAGGGCATTGCACAAGTGTTTAATCTGATCCTGTTAAACAAAAATAAAATCCAATACAAATCCTATTGGGCACGCATTATTTTCACTGGCCAGGGGCATCCACCAGAAACCGCTTATAACGACAAAGAAATCATTAACTACATTAAGAACAACCCACCTGCAATCAGTTATATCAATAGTGCCTCCTTAACCAAAGAAGTCAAAGAAGTGATCCGCTTCAAGGAAGCCCTTTATCAGGACTATATAAATAGTAATAGCAACAATTAACTGGGAAATAGCCTGTACAAGCTTCTGATCTCCGCACCTGTTTTGGTATCACACGGATTGTCATTACGTAAAATAGTCCCTGCACAGCATCCCGTATCGCATTAAATTGTGTTATATAAAAACACACAGGGACATGCAAAATAAGGATAATAATATGAACAAGCCCAAGGCCTGTATTATTGGCGCCGGCTCCAGCGGCATTACCACTGCACGGATGTTACAGAAAAACAATATCCCCTTTGATTGGTATGAAATGAGCGATCAGCTCGGTGGGAATTGGTACTACAAAAACCCCAATAACATGTCGTCCTGTTATCAGTCCTTGCATATTGATACGTCTAAAAATGTCCTGCAATTTGATGAATTTCCTTTGCCTGAGAACGCGCCAGATTATCTGCATCACAGCGATATTTTTGACTACTTGAATCGTTATGTCGATTTTTGTCACTTGCGTGAACACATCACCTTCAATACGCAAGTTGCGCACGCCGACCTGCTTGAAGAAAAAATATGGAAAGTCGAACTGGGTCATGGAGCGACACATTATTACGACATGTTGTTCGTATGCAATGGCCATCACTGGTCGCCGCGATGGCCCACGCCTGCGTATAAAGGCGCATTTAACGGCATAGAAATACATTCTCATGAGTATCTAACACCGTTTGAACCATACGACATGCGTGGAAAAAACGTTGTTGTGGTGGGCATTGGCAACAGTGCAATGGATATCGCCTCGGAATTGAGCCAACGCTCCATTACCAAAAACCTGTGGGTATCAACCCGCAGGGGGGCTTATATTTTTCCAAAATATTTGTTTGGCAAACCGGCTGACAAATTTGCCGTGCTCAGTCCGGGCTGGTTACCTGCACCCATACAACGCTTTTTTATGGATTTAGCCACGCCCTTCATCATTGGAAAAATGGAAAAATTCGGTTTGCCCAAACCTGATTTTAAACCCTCACAGTGCCATGCGACCGTGTCAGGCGAATTTTTACTGCGGGCTGGCGGCGGTGATATCAAAATAAAACCCGGCATCCAGTCACTCAATGGCGATCACATTCTTTTCGCCGATGGCAGCAGTGAGCAGGTAGATATTATTATTTACGCCACCGGTTACAACATGGAATTTCCTTTCCTGGATAAATCCTTGCTTCAGGTGGAAGACAATCAGCTTCCACTGTTCAAACGTGTTTTTATTCCAGACTATCCCAATCTGTTTTTTATAGGATTCGCCCAGGTTTTACCTGCGCTGCTGCCCTTCCCACGTGAGCAGTTAAAATTGGTCGAGGCCTATTTACAGGGCCGTTATGCCTTGCCGAGTACCGAACAAATGCACACCATTACCCGGCAAGATCAGGAACGGTATACCGGCCATTTTTACAAAGCCGCTCGACATACCATGCAGGTCGATAGCATCAAATATGCGTTTGAGATGAAAAAAGAATTAAAAAATGGTTATCAACGTGCGGCACAACGCGGTTTTGCTAGTCCAATCCCCGTATTGGCTGAACGCTTTGAACAAAGCGGCGAAACCATAAAAAAAGTACTTGAGCGTGTCAGCGAGTAAACAAACACGAGC
>DAIRVL010000203.1:2572-3886 GCA_036802845.1 Pseudomonadales bacterium
CGGCGAAACCATAAAAAAAGTACTTGAGCGTGTCAGCGAGTAAACAAACACGAGCGGCGCACTATACGCGCAGCGTTAGGTCGTGTTTTTTCTAGTTGTCGTAGCGAATCTGTAAAATATCAAAAAATTGCACCCCTTTCGGGGTGACAATTTCAAGTTCGTCACCCACCGTTTTTTTCAGCAAAGCTCGCGCCACCGGCGAATCAATACTGATGTAATCCTTGTGTTGATCAAATTCATCAGGGCCTACAAGCCGATAATTAAAGGTCTCGTTATTTACATTGGATAAGGTCACCCAGGCGCCAAAATAAATAACTTCCTTATTAGCGGGTTGGTTTTCTATCACTTTCAACGCAGGAATACGTTTTTGCAAATAACGAATACGCGCATCAATTTCTCTTAACTCTTTTTTCCGATAAATATATTCGGCATTTTCAGAGCGATCACCTTCAGCTGCTGCCTCAGACAAGGCTTTCACCACCTCATTACGCCGATGCCACAACTGGCTTTGTTCATGCAATAGGGCTTGATACCCTTGGGGTGTTATATAGGGTGCTTTGGGTGGCGCAGGAGAACGGTATCTGCTCATGACATATTCTCAGTTGTGGGAATAATCGACCTCAGTATAATAAGCTGATCGAGTAACACTAAGAGCACTCCAATGAGTCAAAGAGGAAACCCATGACCACGCCTTTCTGGTGTCTATTTATTCTGATATTTTTTCCTTATATCCTTTCCAGCATCGGTGGATACATTCGAATTAAAACGTTTGGATATTATAACAACAAACAACCTCGCACCCAGGCAGCAACGTTAGAAGGTATTGGTGCGCGCGCCTATGCGGCACAACAAAATTTATGGGAATCTATTCCTGTTTTTGCAATCAGCGTGTTTGTCGCCCATTTTTGCCAAGCCGATCCTCAACAATCTGCGTTGGCGGCGATAACCTTTATGCTCATGCGTGTGATTCACGCCATCACCTATTTGCTGGATAAAGACATGCTGCGTTCCTTGTCTTTTGCTGTCGGTTTTGGCTGTTGCATCTACTTATTTGTTCTGGCGATCAAGGCCTAACACGCTTAAAGAATGGGGGACACCAATCGGGCGACAGGACTCAAGAGCCTGAAATACACGGGCGCCGACTCAATCATTTTCTTGGTCACCTGGTAACTGTTGCCAAAATCCTTAAGCAGCATGGCCTCGACTCTGGCGGCAAACCCTGCATCGCTGACAAGCACATTGATTTCAAAATTCAAACGAAATGAGCGATTTGAAAAATTGGCCGTGCCCACGAAACTGATCGCATCATCAATC
>DAIRVL010000204.1:0-3872 GCA_036802845.1 Pseudomonadales bacterium
CCGTCATGGCGGCGGCGCGTTTTCCGGCAAAGACCCCAGCAAGGTCGATCGTTCTGCGGCTTACGCTACACGTTATGTAGCCAAAAACATTGTTGCAGCAGGGTTGGCGAATCGTTGTGAAATTCAGGTTTCTTACGCCATCGGTGTGGCCGAGCCCACATCTATCAGCATTAATACCTTTGGCACCGGCAAACTTTCTGATGACAAAATCATCGACATCATCCGCAAGGTCTTTAATCTCAAGCCCAAGGGATTGATTCAGATGCTGGATCTAAAACGCCCCATCTATCGCGACAGCGCCGCCTACGGCCATTTTGGTCGCGAAGAGTCGCACTTCAGCTGGGAGCAAACCGACAAGGTTGACGAAATCAGAGACTTAGCCGGCCTTAACTAGACCTTAGACTGTGGTGCGGCAGGCGCAAACCCTTCTGCCGCACTTATTCCTCCTACACCTGCAGACCAAAACGGTAATAAAATGACGCTAAATCAAAACGCTAAAACCCATGACTATAAAGTTGCCGACATCAACCTGGCCACATGGGGCCGTAAAGAAATAAGCCTGGCAGAAGCAGAAATGCCCGCGCTTATGGCGATTCGCCGCAAGTATGCAGCAAGCCAACCACTCAAAAATGCCAAAATCATTGGCTGTATTCACATGACGGTACAAACAGCGGTGTTAATTGAAACACTGACCGCCTTGGGTGCCGAAGTCCGCTGGTCATCGTGCAATATTTTTTCCACGCAAGATCACGCCGCTGCAGCCATGGCTGTGGCAGGTATTGCCGTGTATGCCTGGAAAGGTCAAACCGAAGCCGAAGCCGACTGGTGTATTGAACAAACCATTCTGCATCAGGGCAAACCATGGGACTGCAACATGCTGCTGGACGACGGCGGTGATTTAACCGCCATGGTGCACAATAAATACCCCTCCATGCTCGACAAAATCCATGGCATTACCGAAGAAACCACCACCGGCGTGCATCGTTTAGTTGAAATGATGAAAGCGGGCACGCTGAAAGTGCCTGCAATTAATGTTAACGACTCCATTACCAAATCCAAAAATGACAACAAATATGGTTGCCGTCATAGCTTGAGCGATGGCATCAAACGCGGCACCGACATGCTGCTATCGGGCAAAAAGGCACTGGTAATAGGTTATGGCGATGTTGGCAAAGGGTCCGCGCAAAGCCTGTCGCAAGAACGCATGATTGTTAAAATTGTAGAAATCGACCCCATTTGCGCCATGCAAGCCTGCATGGACGGCTACGAAGTGGTTTCGCCCTACAAAAACGGCATCAACACCGGCAAACTCGACGATATCGACACCCACTTGTTAAGCCAGATCGACCTCATTGTTACAGCCACAGGTAATATTGATGTGTGCGATAAAAACATGCTGCAATGCCTGAAATCCGGTGCGGTGGTGTGCAATATCGGTCACTTTGATAACGAAATCGACACCCCTTATATGCGTGCTCAATGGACTTGGGAGGAAGTCAAACCCCAAGTGCATAAAATCCACCGCTCAAGCACACCACTTAGTCAAACAGATACCAATGATAATTTCCTGATCTTGCTGTCAGAAGGACGTTTGGTGAATCTGGGTAACGCAACCGGTCACCCCTCACGCATCATGGATGGTTCATTTGCCAACCAGGTGCTGGCGCAAATTCATTTATTTGGCGCAAAATTCGCCAATCTGCCCGCTGCTGACAAACCCAAGAATATCAGCGTCGAAGTGTTACCCAAAGCATTGGATGAAGAAGTTGCGGCACACATGGTCAAAGGTTTTGGTGGTGTTGTGACGCGCATGACGTCCCGGCAAGCCGAGTATATTGGCAAAGCCATTGAAGGCCCTTTCAAAGACGATAGCTACAAATACTAATCCACCCCACGCATCAGGCTGTTTTAGCCTTAAAGCAGCCTGATGCGTGTTTTTCAAACTTTGTTATCAGCGTAGTGCTCTATGACAACAGAACCCATTTTCAGCGGTCGTTTCAGCTTTGAGTTTTTTCCACCCAAATCGGAAGCAGGCATTGAAAAACTACACACGGTGAGAGAACAGCTTGCCAGCTGCCAACCGGCTTTTTTTTCTGTGACCTACGGTGCGGGAGGTTCGACACGCGATCGCACCTACCAAACGGTACAGGACATTAAGCAGGCCGGCCATGCCGTCGCGCCTCATCTCTCTTTCGGTGGAGACGACAAACAAGCCATTTGCGACCTGCTCGATCAGTATCAAAATCTGGGCATTGATCGTATTGTGGCCTTACGGGGCGATTTACCTTCTGGCATGGGTCCTCAGGCACATCTGGTGTATGCCAGCGAACTGGTCAGCCTGATCCGTCAACACACAGGCGATCATTTTCATATCGAAGTGGCCTGTTATCCTGAAATTCATCCGGACTCAGCCACCGTTGATAAAGATCTGTATTATTTTCAGAAAAAAGTTGATGCCGGTGCCAACAGCGCCATTACGCAGTATTTTTACAATGCGGATGCCTATTTTTACTATGTGGACAGGGTACGCAAGCTGGGCCTCAACATACCCATTTACCCGGGCATTATGCCCATCACCCATTTTGAAAACCTGAAGCGTTTTTCTTCTTTATGTGGCGCGGAAATTCCCCGCTGGATAAGCAAACAATTACATTCCTACGGCGATGATCTCGAAAACATCCGCGCCTTTGGTCTGGACGTAGTGAGTGACCTGTGTGAAACCCTGCTTGAAGGCGGCGCGCCCGGCTTGCACTTTTACACCATGAATCAAAGCGAACCCACCTTGAGTCTCTGGAAAAACCTGGGCTTGCACAACAAAACTACACGTTAACCCTTAATCCTGAGTCCAAACTACAAATCAATCGTCCAAAAAAAATGCCCGGATCAAAGCCGGGCATTTTGCAGTACATCTGGCTAAAACCAGGTACCAGGTCAACATTACTTCTTGAAACGCTTACGCAGACCCAACGCAGCCAAACCAGCGCCCATCAACAACAAGGTGGAAGGCTCCGACACAGTAGGTACACAGTTTGGTCCTACGCATACAGGGATACAGTCTTCTTTTGTAGGATCACACATTGGATCACCACCGGCCAGATATTCTGCATCATGTGAGAAAGGTGCGAACTCAGTGATTCCCGTGCTAGATTTTTTGCCTTTGGTCGTGTCACCGTAGGTATAAAGATCAAAATGTACACCGTAGTTATCAGCTAATGCGCTGGTATCAAAATCAAAATACTTGGCATACATCTTGGTACCAGCATTTGCTGCACTGCCATCTTGCGTGTTGTAGGTAGCCACTTTCACAGTCGGGTCAAACTGGAACGCAATTTCGTAATAGGTGGTGTCATAAATACCATGAGCAGCAAGCTCACCATCAACAGTTTCAATAGGTGGTTTGCCATATTCCATGCTTAGGCCAAGGCTTGTGAGCGTATCACCGTTAAGAGTCACTACATCACCAAACGCTGCTGAACCTACATTGCTGCCTTTTGGCGTTAGCGCTACAGACAAGTAGTACCATACGCCTGTATCGATAAGGTTAGGAGCGGTATCACCCCACGCATAGGCTTCCATTTGAAAGGTGGCGTCATTGGTGACTATAGTTTCAGTAGTTTTATTGTACCTAGTGTTAGCGCTTTCAATATCCAGTTGCAGCGTAGGTACCGCATAAGCAGACACGGCGCTTGCCAGCAATACACTGCTACAAAGCAGTTTTATTTGTGTGTTTAATTTCATTTTTTTATCTCCGATAAAACATAGATTCGTCATACAACAAGACACTATCTTGCTTGCGTATTTTATAAGCAATATACAGACCATGCAAATATCTTATTGATTTCAAGCAAAGTAATGTACTTTATTTTTTAGCA
>DAIRVL010000205.1:0-3840 GCA_036802845.1 Pseudomonadales bacterium
CATTTGTAGACTGGAAACCCTATTTAGGTCATCAAAGAATCAAACACTGTGACACGACAGTTGAGTCAGAAACACTCAAAAAACTAGCGGATAAAATGGATTTGCTGCCAGAAGGTTTTGTCCTGCAGCGGCAGGTCGCTAAAATTCTTGATGATCGCCGTCGTATGGCCAGTGGCGCGCTGGAAGTTAACTGGGGCTTTGCTGAAGTCATGGCCTATGCCACCTTATTGCAAGAAGGCTATCCGGTTAGATTAACCGGACAGGATGTAGGTCGAGGTACGTTTTCACATCGTCATGCTGTCCTGCATAATCAAAAAGATGCGGGAACCCATGTGCCGCTTAAAAATCTGTACGAGGGCCAGCCACGCTTCGAAATTTACGATTCACTGTTGTCAGAGGAAGCTGTTTTAGGTTTTGAGTACGGGTATTCCACAACAACTCCGCAGACATTGTGCATATGGGAAGCGCAATTTGGTGACTTTGCCAATGGCGCGCAAGTGGTTATAGATCAATTTATTTCATCTGGTGAGCTCAAGTGGGGGCGTTTATGTGGTTTGACACTGCTGCTCCCCCATGGCTATGAAGGGCAGGGTGCCGAACATTCATCGGCCCGACTGGAAAGATTCTTGCAATTATCGGCTGAATACAATATGCAAGTGTGTGTTCCCAGTACGCCTGCGCAAGTGTTTCACATGTTACGTCGGCAAGTGAAACGCTATTTGCGTAAACCTCTTGTCGTCATGACGCCAAAAAGCTTGTTACGCCACAAGTTAGCTACCTCTTCATTAGAAGAGCTGTCACAGGGCATGTTCCATGAAATTCTTCCCGAAATGGATGCTATTGAGCCCGCAGGCGTGAAACGGATGGTCATGTGCAGTGGCAAGGTGTATTACGATCTCCTGGAAAAACGACGAGCGCTTAATCGTAATGATGTGGTTATTATCCGGCTTGAGCAGTTGTATCCTTTTCCAGAAGATGAATTGGTTGAAATATTAAATAGATACACTCTGGAAGAAATTGTGTGGTGTCAGGAAGAACCTATGAATCAGGGTGCCTGGTATTGTAGCCAGCATCATATGAAGTCGGCTATGGCGAAATATAATCCGGCCATTATCTTGCGTTATGCCGGACGTGCGCATTCTGCGGTGCCCGCTGTGGGGTATATGTCACTTCATACCGAACAACAAGAAGCGCTGGTAAGCCAGGCTTTTGATGTATTTAGTTGATACTGATTCTGAAAATAGAATGGCCGCATAATCAGTTTGTGCGCCGGAAAAAATCAGGCTTGTAAGTTATTTTGCTTCATTATATTAAATTTTAACCAAGAATACGGGTGGAACCTAAAGGAATTCTGATGATAAAAGAAATTAAAGCCCCTCAATTTCCTGAATCGGTTGCGGATGGAACCGTGGCTGCTTGGCATAAAAAAGTAGGCGAGCCAGTGCTTCGCGATGAACTTTTGGCCGATATAGAAACGGACAAGGTCGTTTTGGAGATCGTTGCCCCTGCTGACGGAGTGCTGACAAAAATACTGCAAGAGCAGGGCGCGACAGTTGAAAGTACTCAAGTTATTGCGCTTTTTGAAGAAGGTGTGTCCTCATCAAAAGTATTAAGTTCAGCAAATCCCCAAGCTGAAACAATGGTAAAAATAGTAGCGAAAGTTGACGACAATGCCTTGAGTCCTTCTGTACGCAAGTTGATTACTGAACACAATGTTGATTCCTCTGTGCTTACGGGAACAGGAAAGGGGGGGCGCTTGACCAAAGAAGATGTAATGGAATACATCAAACCGAAAAAACTTGATCTTGATAAAGAAACAACAGTTTCTCCGGTTGCTAAGGATTTTGTGCCTTCTGCTCAATTGGTATTACCTCCCGGTGGTGTGGCATTGCCTGACGAAGAACGGATGGAGCGACGTGTTCCCATGACGCGCTTACGTGCGCGTATTGCTGAACGTCTGGTCGCCTCGCAGAATGAAGCGGCGATATTAACCACGTTTAATGAAGTGAATATGCAGCCCATTCTCGATATGCGTAAAAATTACCAGGAGCAATTCGTGTCAACGCATGGGGTGAAACTTGGATTCATGTCCTTTTTTGTGCGCTCTGTGGTTGAATCATTGAAAAAATTTCCTGCCGTGAATGCCTCAATTGATGGCAACGATGTTGTTTACCACAACTATTACGATATTGGTGTGGCCGTTTCCACTGAGCGCGGTTTGGTTGTGCCGGTGTTACGAAATGCGGACAAAATGAGTATGGGAGAAGTCGAAAGCAAAATCATCGAGTATGGGGTGAAGGCACGAGATGGCAAACTTTCGATAGATGATATGGTGGGCGGGACCTTTTCGGTTTCAAATGGCGGTATATTCGGTTCTCTCCTGTCAACCCCCATTATCAACCCGCCCCAGACAGCCATTTTGGGGATGCATAAAATTCAGGAGCGCCCGATGGCCGTTGACGGCAAGGTTGTTATTTTGCCGATGATGTATTTGGCACTCAGTTATGATCATCGTCTTATTGATGGAAAAGAAGCGGTGGGTTTTTTGGTTATGGTAAAAAAACTGATTGAAGATCCTGCTCGATTACTGCTGGAAATATAGTATTTCCACTGTGCAGTTTTTTGGGGTCAGGATTAATTTACAAGTGAATGATGATAGTAACAAAGTGTTCTTCTCGTATGCGCAATTTTGAGAGCAGACAAAATGACTAAAAAGTTTGACGTGGTGGTAATTGGTGGTGGTCCGGGTGGTTACGTTGCAGCGATAAAAGCCGCTCAGTTGGGTATGAGCGTTGCGTGTATCGAGCCTCGTATGCATAGGGGCTCGCCAGCTCTCGGGGGGACGTGTTTGAATGTGGGTTGTATTCCATCAAAAGCCTTGCTCGAAAGCTCATACAAGTACTACGAAGCCGGTCATGAATTAGCTGTACACGGGATAGGTGTGACAAATGTTGCTCTTGATCTTGATGCCATGATGCAGCGCAAGGACACGATTGTTAAAAACCTGACCGGTGGTATCTCATCATTATTTAAAGCCAATGGTGTGGAGTGGTTAAAAGGTTATGGCAAGTTATTGGCTGGAAAAAAAGTCGAGTTTACACCTACTGAAGGCGCTGTTGAAATAATTGAGGCAAATAACGTCATTCTGGCGGCTGGCTCTGAGCCCGTAGAAATTAAATCAGCGCCCATCGATGAGAAGTTTATTGTGTCTTCAACGGGGGCCCTGGAATTCAAGGACGTCCCAAAACGACTGGGAATAGTCGGTGCCGGTGTTATAGGTCTTGAGCTCGGCAGTGTTTGGTGTCGACTGGGTGCCGAAGTGACGATCCTTGAAGCGATGGACACCTTCTTGCCTCTTCTTGATCAGCAAATCGCCAAGGAAGCACTGAAACAATATAAAAAACAGGGTATGGACATTAAGCTCGGTGCCAAAGTGTCTGCCACAGAAGTGAAGGAAGCCTCCGTTAAGGTCGATTATCTTGTTGCCGGTCAACAGCAAAGTCTGGAAGTCGATAAACTTATCGTGGCGATAGGCCGTCGTCCTGCGACCAACAAGCTGCTTGCGGCTGATAGTGGTGTGAGTCTGGACGAGCGAAGTTATATTTATGTTAACAATGCCTGTGAGACGGCGGTACCCGGTGTTTATGCCGTTGGCGATGCTGTTCGTGGTCCCGCTTTAGCTCATAAAGCCATGGAAGAAGGCGTGATGGTGGCAGAGAAAATCGCCGGGAAAAGTGTTCAGGTGAACTATGATGTTATTCCTGGGGTGGTTTATACCCATCCCGAAATTGCGGGTGTGGGCAAAACGGAAGAATTGGTTAAGGCCAGTGGCGAGCCCTA
>DAIRVL010000206.1:0-2055 GCA_036802845.1 Pseudomonadales bacterium
TATATTTCAAATAGATAATTAATAAATTAAATGATCCAGCCTTCGCAATGAGGCACCCCTGAAAAGCACAACTAAAACTAGACATAAACATAAAAATAGCCCAAACCAACAGGTTTTAAGATCACCACTGTTAGGAGAATCATAGATGAGCGAAGTCGATAAAATAGAATTTAAAGACGTAGTCAAAAAAGTACCCGGATTAATCAAACGCATTCCAAAAATTGGTAAAGCGGCCAAAGTCCTTAATCCCAAACGTACCAACATTTCCATGGGCGCCGTTATTGCTGACATTGCGGCTCAGCATCCCAACAATGTTGCGATTTATCAGGACAATCGAAAAATAACCTACGCCGAGCTTAATCGACAAGCAAATCAATTAGCGCACTATTTACTTTCGATCAATATCAAAAAAGGCGACGTTGTTGCCCTTTCCATGCAAAATCGGGCTGAGTTTCTGATTTGTATTACCGGCATTGCCAAAATAGGTGCCGTCGCCGCTTTATTAAATACCTCACAAACCCATAAAGTGCTGACGCATAGCATCAACCTGGTCGCACCCGTAGCCGCCATCATTGGCGAAGAACAGCTCGAAAGTTTCAAAGAAGTACGTGATGACCTTGTGGTGCCCAAAGATAAAGCCCATTTCGTTGGCGACTGGGATGCCTTTGAAAACCCCGGCAAAGCACCTGCAGGGTATATTAACCTTGGCGCTGAAATGCAAAACCAGCCCAAAAGCAACCCCATTGCAACTGATGACGTCAGCAAGCCCGATCATCTGTTTTATATTTATACCTCGGGCACAACGGGCATGCCCAAAGCGTCGATTACCAACCACGAACGTTTTCTTGGCGCATACGGCGGCGGCGGCATTTTTGCCAACCTGAATGATAAAGACATCCTCTACGCCACACTGCCGCTTTACCATGCGACCGGGCTGCTGGTCTGTTGGGCAGGCGGCGTACTTAACGCTGCTGCTGCCATCGTGCCTGCACGACGCTTCAGCGTCAGCAACTTCTGGAGCGACATCGAACGCTATCAGTGTACGGCCTTTGGTTATGTAGGCGAGCTCTGTCGTTATCTGATGAATGTGCCTGAAAAACCCAACGACGCGCACAACACGGTACGCACCATCATCGGTAACGGTTTGCGCCCCTCTATCTGGAAACAATTCCGCAAGCGTTTTGCAATTGACAACATCGTTGAATTTTATGCATCGAGTGAAGGCAACGTCGCATTCTTTAATCTGTTCAATATCGACAACACCATCGGTTTTGGTGGCGGTAATATTGCCCTGGTTAAGTACGATCGTGATGCCGACCAGCCTGTAAAAAATGACAAAGGCTTTTATGTTAAAGCCGATAAAGGTGAACCTGGACTTTTGCTGGGCAAGATCACGAAATCTACCCCATTTATTGGCTACACGCAAAAAGATAAAACCGAAAACGCGCTGCTTCGGGATGTTTTTGTAAAGGGCGACAGTTACTTCAACACGGGCGACCTGTTAAAAAACATTGGTTGCATGCACTATCAATTCGTTGATCGTTTAGGTGACACTTTCCGTTGGAAAGGCGAAAATATTTCTACTACTGAAGTAGAAAATATACTGCACGGTTTTCCCGGTTTTGAAGATGCGGTGGTTTACGGTGTTGAAATTCCCAATACCAATGGCCGCGCCGGCATGGTCTCATTAACTCCTTCAGCGGGAAACAAGGATCTTAAACTCGAAGCGCTACTGAGTTACATGAAAACAGAAATGCCTCCTTATGCCATTCCGCTGTTTATCCGCATCAAACTAACAATGGAAACCACCGGCACGTTCAAATACAAAAAGTCTGATCTGAAAAAAGACGGTTATGATCCTGAAAAAACGTCCGACGTTCTTTACGCATTGATCGAAGGCAAGTACGAAATTATTACTCCGGCATTGTGTGGCGAAATTAACTCAGGCAAACATCGTTTTTAAGACCAGCAAAACAGCAGCCCCATTTTATTAATAGAACAGGGCTGCTCCTCTTCGCAAAAATTCCATCGAAATGCGTTTTTTTCTTGTAGCCT
>DAIRVL010000206.1:2065-3740 GCA_036802845.1 Pseudomonadales bacterium
CTGCACACAATTCATCATCTACTTTTCCCGCCCACACCTAAGGATATGCGCCATCACACTGATGTGGTGCTGGCCTGTTGATAACGACAGGGTTTTACCCGTAGACCATCCGCATGCAACTGGCCATGTAACAACGCGTCCAAACCATGCCATCCAAAATCCTCAACTCTATTTTATTCAGTATTTAAATAACCATTCAGACTGTAAGAGTTATCACGAACTGAAGAATTCATTAGTTAGTGCCTGTTAATTATCATTGCAAATGATGAATCTAAACTACACTTTCTTTATGTCTGTGTGAGACCATTTTTAGAATGGACTCAGTCCATGACAGCAATAATGAATTCACCGAGGTCGCCATGAAACACATCATTAATATTCGTTTTAAAATTGGCATTGGATTTGTCATGATGATGCTGATTTTATTTTTTACCGGTATTAGTGCTTATCTTGGCATAGAAAAACTTTCATCTGCATTAGGTTTTATCAGCGGACCGGCCTGGACCTCATCAAGCAATGTGTTCCAACTGAGCAACGCCCTGCAAACAGAGATCATCACCACACAAAAATCATTGGCGGGTAACACAGACGTGTCAGCGATATATAACAAGCTGGCCGATATGGATAAAAGTATTACTCAAAATTTCGTCCTGCTCAAAAATGAAAAATTCATCGAAAATAAAAAGGTCATCGAATTTGAAAACTTATTCTCCACTTACCAACAACTACGTAACGAGACATTAACTCAGTTCCAGAAACTGAATAGCACACAAAAAACGCTGCTTCAGAGCGTGGGCGCGCTTGATTTAAGTTTGATGAGGTATTCTGAACTACTGGGTAACAATGCATCTTCGGAAAACTTTTTGACTGAAACACGCGTTGAATTACAAAAAAACCAGGAATTTCATGCCACGCTTTCAGAGACACGTCTTGCTCTTTTGGGCCGGAATAAAATAATAAATGAGGTATTTCACTTTGGTGAGACTGACACAAGTAATAGTGGGCTGGAGTGGTTCGGAAATACCTTGAATCAATCCATGACAACCCTGATCAATTCGCCTTACAAGAACGAGCTCGTTGACGACAAAGCCATTGGACAAACGATCAAAGAAAACCATGAACAGTATAAACTTGCATTTAATACCGCTCTAACGCAGTTCAGGGAATTTGTTAAAAGTAACATGGCCCTTAATGAAATCAGCAACACACTTCTGGTGAGATTAAAGCAGATAGAACTGGACGGTAATAATGTGCTACAGCAAGAAATTCAGCACACCGAAAAAACCATACAACAAGCGCGCAGCACCTTGTTTATTGCCATGGGTATTGGTTTGATTTTGGCAGTGATTGCGTTTTTTATTCTCGACAGAATGATTACACTGCCACTTAAAAATGTAGCATCACGACTCAACAACGTCGCCACGGGCAAGGGCGACCTGACTTCCACCATTGCATTTTCAGGCAATGACGAAATTGCTTACCTTGCTAAAGGATTTAATGCCTTTGTTGGCAGAATTCGTGTCACTATCATTGATGTTGCTTCGGTTATTTCAGAGCTTTCCAATGCCATTCGCTCCCTGACCGTCGTCACTGAAGAAACGACTCAATGCATTCAATTACAACGCGCCGAAACAGAACACGCTGCTACAGCCATGTCAGAAATGTCGAGCACCAT
>DAIRVL010000207.1:0-3729 GCA_036802845.1 Pseudomonadales bacterium
GGTGAGCATAAAACGACGGATAGCGGCCATATCCCAACGGTGCGGTTTGGCCACTGCTTCCGGATCAACATTGTCAGTGGCTATACCTATTGCGGGCAAATCAGACAGAAAATTATTCAATAGAATTTGTTTGGGTAATAGCGGTAAAAATGGCAAAAACAGACTTGCCAGCGCCATGCTGATCATATTGCCGAAATTGGCGCTGGTCGTGGTGTAAATGTATTTAAGCGTATTAGCGAAGGTGCTACGACCGAATTCAATTCCGCTGCGTAATACATCAAGATCATGACGCAGAAGCACAAAATCAGCCGCCTCTTTAGCGACATCCACCGCCTGTTCAACCGATATGCCGGCATCGGCGGCATGCAATGCAGGTGCATCGTTAATACCGTCACCCAGGTAACCAACCACATGGCCGTTACGTTTTAAAGCCAGAATAATGCGTTCCTTCTGATTCGGATCGACCTCGGCAAACAGATCTGTGCCCGTCGCCCGCTGCCACAGCGCTTCATCACGCATCTCGTCAAGTTCAGCACCCGTGATAACAACCGGAGCAAGCATTCCCACTTGTTGCGCCACGTGCATGGCCACCAAACGGTTGTCACCGGTAATAATTTTCACCGTGACACCCAGTTTTCGCAAATCAGCAAGTGTTCGCTCAATACCCGGTTTAGGTGGATCAAAGAAAAGCAGAAAACCCTCAAAACACAAATTCACTTCATCGCTGGCGTGATAGCTACTCTGCGTTGACAGCATTTTACTCGCCACGCCCAATACACGAAAACCCTGTGCACTCCAAGTGGAAAAACGTGTTTCCAAGGCCGCTCGATGAATGCTATCAAGCGCGTTGATGCGTTCACCTGCCCGCACATGATCACACACCGCCAGTACCGTGGCGAAGGCACCCTTGGTCAGCAGCTGTGGCACACCGTTCGGATCAGCCACAACAATACTTAGACGTTTACGTAAAAAGTCATAGGGTATTTCATCCAGCTTATGCCAAGCTGCAACATCAAACCCCTGCGGAATACCGTTAGAAATAATCGCCTCATCCAGCGGATTACTGATACCTGTTTCAAAGTGCGCATTCAGGTAAGCAAACTGGCCAACACGTAACGAGGAGACGCCTTCACTGTCAAACACGCCATCCAGATGAATCACTCCTGCCGTCAGCGTGCCGGTTTTATCAGTACAGAGCACATCCATGCTGCCGAGATTTTCGATCGCAGCCAAGCGGCGTACGATCACGCCATTTCTGGCCATCGCCCGTGCACCGTGCGACAGCGTAATGGTCATAATGGCCGGCAACAACTCTGGCGACAAACCAACGGCCAGCGCTACCGAAAACAAAAGCGCATCGACCACTGGCCGTTCAAGATAGACGTTAATAGCAAACACCACCAAAGTCAGTGCTACCATAACCTGCGTAAGCAGATAACCAAAGTTGCGAATACCGACCTCAAACTCTGTTGGTGGTGATTGGCGCCGCAAACGATGTGCAATAGCACCAAAAGCCGTCGTGGCACCGGTTTTAACCAGCAGCGCCCGAGCCGTTCCACTGCGTACCGACGTGCCCATAAATACACAGTTATGTCGTTGTGCGAGACCGGCTTGTGCTGTCGCGCAACCGGGCTTTTTTTCTACTGGAAAGGTTTCGCCGGTCAATACCGATTCGGAAACAAAAAAATCCTTGGCCTCCAGTAACACACCATCAGCTGGCACCAGACTGCCTGCGGACAGCAGCAGCACATCACCCGGCACCACGTCTTCACTGGGCACGCTCGTTGAGACACCCTCACGCAACACCAAGACCCGGCTGGCAACCTGGTGGCGCAAACGTGCAACTGCCACCGATGCACGGTATTCCTGGATAAAACCCAGTCCACCACTGCCAATGACAATGACAATGACAATGGCGGCATCCAGCCATTCGTGCAAATACGCCGACAACAGCGCCGCAAAAAGCAGAATCACGACCAGCGGGTTGGTGAATTGGCTCAACAGCAATTTTAATGGCGCCAGCCCCTCACCGTCAGACAGCCGATTGGGGCCATGTTCAGTCAATCGTCTCGCCGCCTCCGCATGACTCAAACCCTCTGGACTGGTGTGCAAGGCATCACACAAAGGTTCCGCTGCCAGGGTCCAGTAGGCATCGGGATCAGGATCAGACATGTCAAAACCCCCTCGTTATCATAAGAAATTCGAATTATTCAGCCTGTCTTACGGGATTTTGTTTCGACATTCAACTGAATTCTAGCGTTGTAACTATCGTACTCTTTTCAACGCCCTAGTGATGCACTTTTCAAATCGCATAGACAGAAAAGCAAACAACCAAGAATACCCTTCACACAAAACACTCTAGCGTGTAGCCTTAGAGCCACCTTATAACAGGAATAAATATTCCATGTCTGATCGCGTTCGTATCCATGTGGAAGGCAACGTAGCCTACGTTACCCTCACCCGTCCCGACAAACACAATGGCATGGATCTGGACATGCTAAAAGCAGTCATCAGCGCGCAGAAACAGCTGCGTCAGCGCAAAAATATTCGCGCCGTGATTATTCATGGCGAGGGGCCATCGTTTTGCGCCGGATTGGATTTTAAAAGCGTTATGGGAAAACCTTTGCACGCCTTTAGCAGTTATCTGCAACTGTGGTGGCCATTTCGCAACACGTTTCAACGCTGGAGCATGGGCTGGCGCGAACTGTCTGTGCCCGTGATTGCCGTAATACACGGCAATTGTTTTGGTGCAGGCTTGCAACTGGCATTGGGTGCGGATATTCGTATTTGCACACCAGATGCGGCGTTATCATTTATGGAAGCGAAATGGGGCCTGGTGCCCGACATGGGCGGTGCGGCCTTAATGCGTGAACTGATGCCCATGGATGTCGCAAAAGAACTGACCCTGACCGGCCGAATTATCGACGGCACTACCGCCCAAACACTGGGACTGGTGACCCATGTCAGCAATGCACCCATGAGCGATGCGCAAAATCTGGTAACAGAAATTTCGACACGCTCGCCCGACTCGGTGGCTGCTGGAAAATTTCTGCTGCAACAGGCCTGGCACACAAACGATCACGCCGCGCTGTCTGCTGAGCGACGCTGGCAACGCCGCATCCTGGGCAAGAAGAATCAGCGTATTTCGCTTGAGCGTAATCAGAAAAAATCCGATCTGCCGTTTAAAAACCGTTCGCTGTAAAAACTGTTTGGTGCACAGCTAAGTTTTTAACTAAAAAATGAGCTCATTTACTATTTATTGTGTGTCGCGTCAGTCGTCGGTGAGTTCCAGCGCATCCAAATAACGCCATTGACCATTTTCTTTCACAAAACGGCTGTGCTCACAGTGTTTTCGCGCCTGACCGTTTACTTTATAAATGGCCTCAAAAATCACTTCACCTTCGTTGTCGTCCACGCCCCCGTTAATTACTTTTTTTATTTTCAGGCGATGCCATTTGACTTTGCCATCGCTCATCTGTTTTTTCAGTGGACGCGTTGTGGAATGCCAAGAATCAAGTGTATAGGACTCATTTGCCAACACGGCCGCGCAATAACGCGAACGCATTAATTGCTCAGCAGTGGCTGCTGTCGATTCACCGGATAAAAAGGGTTGGCAGCAGGTCTGGAAAGATTTCCCGCTGCCACAAAAACATACGTCCTGCATAATTTTCTCGATTTAAGTTGCCAAAGTCATTTGCGTCATTGTTTATCAGCCTAGAAGCGTGACAC
>DAIRVL010000208.1:0-3702 GCA_036802845.1 Pseudomonadales bacterium
AAAGATCTTCGGCAGTTTGACCGCTCAAGTAGGAGGTCAAATGAACACGGTCGTATGCAAGACGCGGCTCTTCACAGAAAGTGGAAATCTCGAAAAGATTATCTACATCGTTAGACAGCAGCTCTTCTATAAAACGGTGTCCAACCATACCATTGCCAACAATCACTACTTTTTGTTTACTACTCACGAGAATCTCCAGGTCTTTTTACCAAGACTTATCCCTTACCAAAACGGCCAAGTAAGCGAAAGGCATATAATACAAGCCAAAAAGCAAATAGTGTGCCCAAGCGTCTTATCAAGGCTCAATAACTTGACTATCAAGGTGAATTACAAAAAACAAGCTGCTCATTCACAGAGACAGACCAAGCGCCATTGGAACAAAATGGTGCGCACGAGACAAATAACACAGAAGACGCACCGCTTTGGTGCCTTCGACAAATAACTTATCTAAAGTGGACCTTATTGTGTGGAATGCACGCAGCATATCGGGACTATAATTCTCATGTACTCTTGGACATTCCGACCGATAACACCATGCAGAGGATCTATGACTCAATCAACGACCATTACAGAATTCCTGAACACCCTGACTGAGCTTGAGGATGCCTTGGATAATGCATACTGGGAAGCCAGCTCAATTATGCACAAAGACCTGATTTACAACATCATCAGCATCATTCGATTTGAATCATCCGAATTGAATAAACTAAGCGTCCAGGATCATCACTATCCTTACGAGCCAGTGACTGCCGAGATTCGAGAACTCAAAGAGCGCCTGCATTTTTTGCAAAATGACATCAACCATTATGTGTTACGTACCAGCACAGCCACGCATCTTGAACATTTAATTGCCCATGTTTCGTCTTTGCGCATTTAGCACCACCAAAAAATGAAATTGTTTATAAAATTACTGTTGTTTTTATTGGTACTGGGAATCGCAGGGCCTTTTATTATAAAAAAACCGGACGGCAGGCCTCTGCTCACGCTGAACGATATCAAATCAAACACCGGTGAGTTTTTACAGAGTTTTCGTCAAATGAGTGCGCTGCTTACATCGCTCATAAAACCAGTCTCGTCGTCCGAAACATCTCAAACGTCTAACGATTCATCCAAAGAAAACACAAATCTAACGCGTGTGCACAAATGGCGAGACAAAGAAGGACAATGGCAATTCTCTGATCAGGCACCTGAAAACACCTACAGTGAAATTATTACAATCAACCCTGATCAGAATATTATTAATCTCAAAACCATGACTCTGACTCAAGAGCAAGTCGAATCGTCTGCAATTTCAAACAGCGCATCTGATTTATCTAGAACTACAGACTCGCCCACGCTGATTCCTGGCATCCCTACGCTAAACGAAGCAAAAAAAACGATCGAAAGCGCTAAAAAGGTTCAGGACCTGGTCAACCGTCGCGCGCAAGAACTTGAGCAATATTGATATAGATCATCAAAACATTCACCCACGTTGTCAACCCTGCATCAAACTGTTAGGGCAAAGCCAGTTCAATGGAAATGGCCATGTCTGGCAATGGAAAAGATTTTCGTTTTGGTGCTTTGCCTGTTTTGTTCTTTCTATGTTCATTCTGAACAAGTACTGACGCTCGACCATTTTTTAACTGATGTCATGCAAAACAACCCCCAGCTGCTTGCCAATGAACAGCGCATTCAATCAGCGCAACAGCGCGTCAAACCCGCCGCCGCACTTGATGATCCTTTTATCGCTTTTGGTGTCGATGAAGTGCCCTTCGGCGAGCGGCAATACAACACAAAACGTTACCAGCTCAGCCAAGCCATTCCCTTTCCCGGCAAACGCCACAACAAAGCAGATATTGCGCAATCGGATGCCAAACTGGCTGAAACAGATGGACAAATTTTACGTCGCCAACTCATTGTTTTTGCCACCCAAGCCTATTATAAAACGCTGTACAACGACCAGGCTCTGGCGCGCAATAGTGAACTGATTAATCTGGTCGAATCCCTGCTGGGCAGCGCCAAAACGCGCTATCAAACGGGCGGTAACGAGCATCACGACTGGCTGCTGAGTAAAATTGAACGTAGTGCGCTCGATATAGAACGACGTAATTTAATCCGCCAACAGGCAACACTGTACCGTGCATTAAGTGAGCTTACAGGTTATACAATTGATTACGCCCACGGCTCGCTTTCCCCTGATTTTACCCCTGCCGCCAACGAAGATTTTGAATCAGCCTCAACGTTAACGGAACAGCCTGAATTAAATGCCCTGCAAACTCAAATTCAACGCGCCAATACGCAACACCATTTAGCCAAGCTGGGCTATTATCCTGACTTTGTCGTTCAGGCCATGGCCATGACATCGGAAGATGATATGAATGAAACCATGTCGCAGTGGGGCCTTATGATTGGCATGACATTGCCACTGTATGCAAACAATAAACAGTCGCAGCTTATTTCAGCCGCAAGACATGAACAAAATGCACTTGAATTCGAACAAATTGATTTGTTAAATCGTCTCAAGAATGAACAATTTGATGCGCAACAACAATTACAATCTGCGCAGGATATCGTCAAATTGTACGAGCAATCGGTGATTCCCCAGACTGACATGGCAGTGGCCAACGCCCAAGGCTCTTATGTCGCACGTAAACTGGGTTTGTCACAATATTTAAATGTGCTCAAAGTTCGGCAAACACAAACACTTGAATTGTTAGCGGCCAGAATTGACGTGGAATTGGCCTTACTGCGGCAGCGTGAATTGTTATCCACGCCGTCCATTCTACGTTTTGCACCCGGCAGACCCACTTTGTTTGACGGCGGAGGGATGAGTAATAACATGAACGAATCCATGACTCCATCAAGCGCCGTATCCATCGGCCGCGCCATGGCAACGCCCCAAAAAACACGTAGCAGCACCAGCACAAACGCTGGCAGCAGCTCAGGTATGAGTGGCATGTGATGAAAACGAAATTCCTGACTGATGGAAAAACAAAAAAATGTCTCTGCATGCTTTGTCTGTTTTTCTTGTCGATGGCAAAAGTTGGGGCAGAAGAACCTACGCATTTACAGCATAATCTTGCAGCTGAACAACAGAAAACGCAGAATGACGGCAATCAAGATCGTGTACCTGTTTCTGTTCCCTTGATGCAGCAAAATAAAATAGGCCTCAAAACATTTACTGTGGAAAAACGCCGGCTTATACAAAAAATCCGTACAGTAGGCATCGTTAAAACTGATCAAAGTCTGGAGGCGCATGTCCATACACGCATCAACGGCTGGATCGAAAAAATCTCTGCCGATTCCATTGGTAAAGCACTGAAAAAAGGTGATCGCCTCTTCGAACTCTACAGTCCTGATCTGGTCACCACGCAGGAGGAATATGTCATGGCCATGCGTCAGGGACGTGTGGCCAAAGAGGTGGCCGACACCGCTTTAAATCGTTTACGGCTGTGGAATGTACCAACTTCATTTATCGAACGATTAGTCACCACGCAAAAAATACAACGTACTGTCAGTTTTGACGCACCAATCAACGGCATCATTACCGATAAACAAGCCATACTGGGCATGTATGTCACGCCAGATATGCAACTGTATTCGCTCGCCGATTTATCGCGGGTGTGGATTATGATTACGCTGTATGAAGCAGACCTGTCACGGGTCAATGTCGGTGATGCTGTTAACATGATACTGGACTAGGACACCACCAAGAAATTCGCC
>DAIRVL010000209.1:0-3643 GCA_036802845.1 Pseudomonadales bacterium
AAGACTGCCGTCACGCTTGAGTTGCACATGACGCAACGAGCCCACTTTGGTCACGCCGCCACTGGCAAACAAGGCATTGGTGATGGTAGAGAGTGCGCTCACCGTGTACGAGCCAGGACGATACGCTTCACCCAACACAAAAATACGGATTGAGCGAAGATTGCCCAGAGTAACGCTGGCTTTTACGCCAATAATTTGTTGTGAGGCCACTTCATTGATATGGTTTTTGAGCTCTTCGAAGCTTAAACCGGCCACACTGAGCGGACCAATTTCAGGAAATTGAATCACACCTTCGCGGTTAACAAGCAATTCATAACTGGCGTTATTTTTTCCATACAATTGCACCAGGATAGTATCACCCGGACCAATTACATAATCAGCCGGCACTGGAATATCTGTTGCGGGTGCAAATGTTGACGGGGTGCCGGCAAAAAGATCGTAGCCAAATTGGGTTAATGAATGCGTAATTATTTTTTCTTCGCTTTGTTCTTTTAGATCAACCGCGTCAGTGGCCTTTTGCGCGTTGTTTTGTATGGCCGTATTTTCAGTCGTTGATCGCGGTTTGACTGTTTCGACATCAGTGACGGCTTGCGTGGAAGAAGTGACAGGCGATACCTGCCCTATTTTAGTGCTTATAAGTTGTTGCTCAGCGGGTGAGAGTTGCTGAAAAATAGCTTGCTGTTCGGGACTCAACGCCACGCCATAAACCATCACGGGCAAAAAAATACTCATCATTGCCAAGAAAAACAGGCTTTTCAGCCAAGCCTGGTTTCTATTTTTGCGTTTTTGATTCAATGCCTGATATTCAAATAAATAGGAAAAACACAGGCCAGAAGGTTTGTGCAAATACATTTCGTATCATCCTGACGAAATAAAAAGTCCGTTACTATGTAAATTGCGAATCATCTTGAACAGGTTCGATTATTTTTTATGTTCAATCGATACCTCCATGAATAATTGCCGGCAATTTTGTAGGGCTGAATTCAAAATGCAGCTGACTTAGCAGGCTGTTTTCAGCCTCACAGCACCACGGTATCGCCAACTAACGATTTCAAGTGTAGTGCATAAGCTTACTTTGTCACGAAATTGAACGGATTTATTTCTATATAAAGTTAATGGCAAACGCCTGTTTAATCAGGCATTTAATGGGAAAAAGCTGGGGAGTATTCACCGCGCAGGAAATACACGATGCACAACGAACGTGGGTAAAACTGACCATGTTACACATTATTATGCGTATTATTTTTAGGGTGGCACGGTCAGTGCGTTGCCGGTAAAACAAGAGCGACCCTAGAAATTCAGGTCATTCGGCACATCAGCGGCAACCGTTATACTTTTTGGCGTGCCGACAAAGGTCAGTGTATCGGCAGTAACAGGGTCGTCCAGACGTGCATCACATACAAGCACTGCGCTGTACGTCGTTTTGCTTGGAATATAGCCCATCGTATAGGAGTACTCGCCATTGACCACATCAAATTCAATGTTGGCCGAGCTTATTGGATCATTGGCATTACGTTGAATATCCTGCGGCAGCTGACCATCGGCCAGCGCAGGATAAAGATAAATGGAGCCGTAGGAGTGATTATTCGAATCAATACACCCGTTACTCAGCAAAAGTGCGTTATCGATAAAGCCGGCAATATGGCCGTAACCCGATTCTTTAACCCAGCGAAGACTGGGGCTCAGGCGATAGGCGTCTTCAGTACTTTCTTTTGAAATGGATTTGCGCAAATCAAAGTCTATGGTCAGGTGAGTGTTATTCTGGCTGTTAATCTTGAAAGACTGCACAATTTTCAAACCGATTTTGTCACCATCGGGCACGTAGAGTGACTGCCAGGTGTTGTCGTCGAGCAAAACAAGGGAATTAAATTCGCCCTGGGTTGCGTTCAGTAACAAGCGGATATATTCATACTCGCCTGTAGCGAGTTTATGGTCGAGCATAATGGGTACACGTCTTTTTCCCTGCAGCGACAAAATATCTACATCAACCGGGGTGTCGAACATAATCGTTTTAACGTCAGCGCCCACCGGTTTAACTTCAACGCCCGCGAATTGCACCAGAACTTTACTGACCCCATCCAAAGGCGCATCGGTAACGGACAAAGTCAGCGTTTGTGCATCATCAGGTGCTGGAGGGGTGTAGGATGAATCCGAGCAAGAGGACAGCATATGCGTGGCGCATAATACAGCAAGCAGCATTACAGCTTGTTTCGTTTTTATTTTTTCAGACTTATATTCATGCATGGGAGCTAACTCTTTTATTATTTGAATCGTTAAGGAATTTATTGCTGTTCCAGAACCAGTTTTGCACTGACACGGCCATTTTGTTGCGGATTATCCAAAGAAAGGCTGCTAACGCCAATGGCATGACGTGTTTCAAGTTCGTACAGCCACAGCACCAGTGTGTTAAACGGTGCGTCATCAAGCCATACGCGCAACTTGTTACTACCCTCGGGTTCAAAACGCTTGAGTGTAATCTGACTCGTTTGCGCCGTTTGGTTAATAACCGACGCCATGGGTGCTTTATTAGCGGGTGTAGCATTGGTATTTAGCTGCGCCCTATTGCCCACATGGGCTAGCACTTCATCACTGCGCAGCCATTCTACCAGTTGCTGTTTGCTATTGCGTATTTGTTCGGCCTGCCGGGCACTTTGTTTTATGGGCATCCATATCACGGTGTACAGCAGCATGCACGCTAAAAAAACACCCAGTAGCAGCAGCATTTTTTGATCACGCGGCTCCAAACGATTAAAACGCGCACTGATCAACGCCCACTGCGGTTCAATTTTTTCCCGGACTTTTGTCAGCATTCTTTTACCGTTTCAGTTATTCAACTGCCTTTGATTTTGAGACGACTTTCTACGCCATCACCTTGCGCAACGGCCGAACCAATTTCAACTTTGAGCCCTTCTTTTTCGAGCATGACTTTTAGCTGATCAAGTTGATTAAATTGTTTGGCGCGGACATCAAGCAGCAAATCGCCCTGCCGTTGTTCAAACGAGAGGCGGCTAATCTGCAAAGGCTGTGTTTTGTTTTGCTGGTTGAATTGATACACCGATTTTCCGGCTGGATGCAAAAGTTCCAGTGCGCTACGCTCAGAACCCGATACACCGCCTCGTTTCAGATGCGCCAGCGTTTGGCTTTTAATATCGACAATGCGTTTATCTTCAGGGAAATATTGCCGATAGAGTGTTTCGGCTTCTTTTGTGTAGTTAGCGGCTTCTTCACTCAAACGATGTGCGCTTAATAGCTGTAAAGTGATAAGACATACAAACCAAAGTGCTGCCACTGCGGCCAGGGGTTTCCAATTAAAGCCTAAACTTAGCGAAGGCCCCTTGGGTTTATAGGGCCCTTGTAATAAAGAAAAATTCAACAAGGCTTTATTGCCGCCAAGAATCTCTTCGGCGAAAGCGTGCAAGGGTGAAAGCCAATGCGCCGCGAGTTTAAGAATGGGCGCGCGCTTGTCTGCCAAGGAGTCTGATAATAATGCTGACGCACTTAGTGTGTTTTCATCAAGGGCGTTTGCTGATTCGCTCACTACGCTGGGTAGCACGCGCTCTAATTCCTGTTTGATAGGTTCCAGTTCATTTTTGGCAGATTCATCTCCGGCAGACATCAGCATAAAACCGCGATGTTTTGCTTC
>DAIRVL010000210.1:0-3632 GCA_036802845.1 Pseudomonadales bacterium
TCCACTCCCTGTTGAAAAGCATTGACGCGCCACTTTACCCAGCAGTCGCATTGCGTACCAGTAGACTACTGTTAAAGTCATCAATAAATCGAGTCAAAAAATGGTCCGCTTAAACGGACACGCTCCGACAAACAAGGCCGAAATCATGAAGTGAGTGCAGGCTGGGGGGCGTAAGTTAAAGGGGCTTGCGAAGCACTGAAATACAGAGGTCGAATGTTACAAGATTCGACAGTGTTGAGTCTTGTGGAAACATAACGTATCCACAAGACTCTATAATCACTATGATATCAGGTCAAAACGATCCGCGTTCATTACCTTTGTCCATGCGGCGACAAAGTCTTTTACAAATTTCTCTTTGCCATCGTCTTGTGCATAAACTTCGGCATAGGCGCGGAGAATGGAGTTTGAACCGATCACAAGATCAACCCGCGTTGCTGTCCACACCGTTTTATCCGTCTTGCGATCAACGATGTTGTAAAGGTTATTTCCTTTCGGCTCCCACTTGAACTTCATGTCCGTCAGGTTCACAAAGAAATCATTGGTCAGAGCACCAACACGGTCGGTGAACACACCATGTTTGCTTCCACCGTGATTTGTTCCCAAAACGCGCATCCCACCGACAAGAACGGTCATTTCAGGCGCTGTCAAACCCATCAACTGGGTGCGGTCAAGCATAAGTTCCTCGGCGTTCACCGTGTAATCTTTTTTGAGCCAATTGCGATAACCGTCATGAAGCGGCTCGAGCGATTCAAAGGATTCCGTATCCGTCATGGCATCGGTAGCATCGCCACGGCCGGTGGCAAATGGGACGGCAATATCAAACCCTGCCGCCTTAGCCGCTTGTTCAACCCCGACATTGCCTGCAAGTACAATGACATCCGCCACGCTTGCACCTGCATTCCTTGCAATGCCTTCAAGAACGGATAGCACCTTAGCCAGACGTTGCGGCTCATTACCTTCCCAGTCCTTTTGCGGGGCAAGGCGGATGCGTGCGCCGTTGGCGCCACCGCGCATATCGGAACCACGGAAGGTTCGTGCGCTGTCCCAGGCTGTCGCGACCATTTCGCTGATGGTAAGACCACTTTTCGTAATTGCTGCTTTCACCGCATTCACATCGTAGCTTTTATTTCCGGCGGGAACGGGGTCTTGCCAGATCAAATCTTCTTTGGGAACGTCTGGACCGATATAGCGGGCTTTTGGACCCATATCGCGGTGCGTCAGCTTAAACCATGCTCGCGCAAACACATCAGAGAAATACGCAGGGTCTTTGTAAAAACGCTCGGAGATTTGCCTGTAGATAGGGTCTTTTACCATTGCCATATCCGCATCCGTCATAATCGGGTTGCGGCGGACAGATGGATTATTCGCGTCTACCGGCTTATCTTCTTCCTTAATGTTGATAGGCTCCCACTGGTGTGCACCCGCCGGGCTTTTCTTAAGTTCCCAGTCATAAGTAAACAGCAGGTGGAAATAGCCATTATCCCACTTGGTGGGATTGGTTGTCCACGCGCCTTCAAGCCCGCTCGATACGGTGTCTGCGCCATTGCCGGTTCCCTTTGGATTACGCCAACCAAAGCCCTGTTCTTCAAGTTCTGCGCCTTCAGGATTCGGACCAAGCACGCTTGCATCACCATTGCCATGACACTTGCCCACCGTATGTCCGCCAGCAGTGAGGGCAACGGTTTCTTCATCATTCATCGCCATGCGCGCGAATGTAACCCGCACATCATGCGCGGTTTTGAGTGGGTCGGGCTTGCCGTCAACACCCTCCGGGTTCACATAGATCAAGCCCATCTGAACGGCAGCCAAGGGGTTTTCCAGCGACTCGCTGGTTTTATCTTCGTAGCGACTTTTACCCAGCCATTCTCTTTCTGATCCCCAGTAAATATCCTTTTCAGGATGCCAAATATCCTCACGGCCAAAACCAAAGCCGAACATTTTAAGCCCCATGGATTCATAGGCCATATTGCCAGCCAGAATCATCAGGTCCGCCCAGCTTATTTTATTGCCGTATTTTTTCTTGATCGGCCACAGCAGACGGCGCGCCTTATCCAGATTGACGTTATCCGGCCAGGAGTTAAGCGGTGCAAATCGCTGATTGCCTGTGCCAGCCCCGCCGCGCCCATCGGCAATGCGATATGAACCCGCCGCATGCCATGCCATGCGGATCATCAAGCCGCCATAGTGGCCCCAATCCGCTGGCCACCATTCCTGGTTGTTTGTCATCAACGCTTTCAGATCGTTCTTCAGCGCCTGCACGTCCAGCTTTTTCAGTTCTTCACGGTAATTGAATCCCTTATCCAGCGGATTAGTTTTTGTATCGTGCTGATGCAAAATATCAAGGTTGAGAGCATTAGGCCACCAATTCATATTGGATTTGCCAACCGCAGTATTTCCACCATGCATCACAGGGCATTTGCTCATGATTTTCTCCTTTTAGGGTTGCTGGCTTTTTGACAAGCGGGGCAGATGCCCCAGAAAGTGACCTCGGCTTCGTCAATAACGAAGCCGTGATCATTCATCGGCGACAGGCACGGTGCGAAAGTATGGCAATCCGTATCCATTATTTTGTGACAGTTTTTGCAAATAATATGGTGATGGTTATCTCCAACCTTTGCCTCATACAAAGATGGCTGCCCCTTCGGTTTGATTTCACGGATAATTCCGCGCTCCACCAACGCATTCAGATTATTGTAAATTGCCTGCTTGGATGTGGTTTTGATTTTCTTGTGAACGATCTCGAAAACAGTTGCTGCGTCTGAATGAGGATGCGTGTGCAACGCCTCCAACACAGCCAACCGCACCGAAGTCAGGCTTAATTTGTTCTTTCGAAGTATGTTTTCATAGGATGTCATCATCCAGAAAGTATACTGGATAAAAATATTGAGTCAATCAAAATTATTAAAACTCTGTTCAGCCCATGCTCCGTATCAGCCAGTTAATGGGATACCCGCACCAATGTGCTGCGTCAGGAACACCAGTACGCTCTGAAAGAAAATCACAAAAGAATGGGGTCAGTCAGGCAAAAACGGATTCACCAAAATCAACAAAAAACAAAAAACGCAAAAAACGGGGTCAAAAAAACGGGGTCACAAAAAAACGGGGTCAGGTCTTAAAAAAACGGGGTCAGGTCTTGACATGACAGTTTTACGCCCTCTTTGATTTTTGTCCGTGGCTCACTCAACAATGATATCAATATGTTATCCACTTTTCAGCGAAGCAGAATAGAGCAAGAGACCGTCATCTCAAGACCTGTCCCCTACATCCCGCAAACAGGGCCGATAGCATGAAACTGCACACCAGCACCGGGCCGAGCGGAAGGTCGTACCCGACGGCCACACCAAAGCCAGACAGCAACCCAATCAGCGCAATACCGTATGCCGTAAACAGTTCACGGCGGGTTCCGGCGTGGCGAGCGGCGCCAAGGGCCGGGGCGATCAGGCTGGCAAAAACAACGAATACGCCGGTCAGTTGCACCGATGAGGTGATCGCCGCCGAGAACAGCAGATAGAACCAGACCCCCTGCCGTGTCTGCGGGCGCAGAAACCACAGCGCAAGAATGACCAGATAAACCGGGGCATGCAGGGCGATTTGCGGCCAGGTAACGAACAGAAGCTGCCCCGAAAGCAGTT
>DAIRVL010000211.1:0-3618 GCA_036802845.1 Pseudomonadales bacterium
CTGCGCACGTAAAAAACGAATATTGCGTGGATAAAACCGTTTATTTTGTACGAGGGTACATGGCGTTGATCTGATTCGGCCGTGTTTGCGTGTTAAGCGCATCGTTAAGTGCCCGTATTAATTCTTTCCGATCTTCCTCGTTTAGAAAACTCCCTATGCTTACATGTTCTTTCATCGAACACAGGCTTACTTGGGTCAGGTACCAATCATGGCTGGGTGGAATGATTTTCGTTTGGGTCCAGTGTCGTTGAAAGGTAATGGTGGTGGCAGGGCGATGTTTGCCTTTTTCAACGCTAACCTGGTCCGAGGTAAAGGTGATGACTTCTTTGTGTGCGTTGCGACTCAGCACATAATAATTGGCAAAGACAATGGCCAATATTTCAATGCCTGAAAAGGGCAAAATCATCCACGCTCCAAACAGGGTCATGCAAATGGCAATTATAAAAATGACCAGCGACAGTGCCGATACAATCAGCAACACAACGTGCCAGTGGGCCGATTGATTGGGCGTCAGCAGGATGAAGCCGTTTCGGGTGTCGGGATTAATTGCGACTTCTACCATCGGCGCTTCACCTTTAGTATGAAGGCCCTGAGACGGGCATGCGTTGCAGGTGTCAATTGTATTGGGCACATGTCCGTGTGTCCTGTGGTGGTGTTGCAATATTTTTTTACGCGTATAATCACGCCACGTCGTTTCATCATAACTAATAAAAGGTAAATCATTATGTCAAAACTCGTCAAACCGCACGGTAGTGATGTGCTTAAACCCTTGTTGCTCGAAGGAGCTGCGCTGGATGTGGCCAAAAAGAACGCCGCCAGCTTGCCTAAAGTGACCTTGAGTTCCCGCGAAGCCGGTGATTTGATCATGCTGGGTATCGGCGGTTTTACGCCTTTGCAGGGTTTTATGGGCAAGGCCGATTGGCAGGGTGTGTGTGATTCGATGAAAATGGCCAAGGGTCTTTTCTGGCCTATTCCAATTACCTTGTCAGCAGATAAACACACGGCCGACGCTTTGGCGCTTAACAGTGAAGTGGCCTTGGTCGATGGTGAAAGCGGCGAGCTTATGGGCAGCATGATTGTTGCCGAAAAATACGCGATTGATAAAGCGCATGAGTGCCAAACGGTGTTTGGTACCACGGATCTGGCACATCCCGGTGTTAAAATGGTGATGGATCAGGGTGACATAAACCTGGCCGGTCCGGTCAAGGTATTTTCTCAGGGCGAGTTTCCGGAAAAATATAAAGATATCTACATGACGCCCGCTGAAACCCGTGCCTTGTTCGAAGCCAAAGGTTGGAGCAGTGTAGTGGCCTTTCAAACCCGCAACCCCATGCACCGTTCACACGAATATCTGGTAAAAATCGCTATTGAAATTTGTGACGGGGTGATGGTGCATTCGTTGCTGGGTAATCTCAAGGCCGGTGATATTCCTGCCGATGTGCGTCAGGAAGCCATTTCTACACTGATTGATAACTACTTTGTTAAAGATACCGTCGTACAGTCAGGTTACCCCTTGGATATGCGTTATGCCGGGCCGCGTGAAGCCTTGCTGCATGCACTTTTCCGCCAGAATTATGGCTGTTCGCATTTAATTGTGGGACGTGATCATGCCGGCGTGGGTGATTATTACGGGCCCTTCGATGCGCATCATATTTTCGATAAAGTGCCCGCCGGCGCCTTGCTGACGCAGCCACTGAAAATTGACTGGACGTTCTGGTGCAACAAGTGTGGCACCATGGCGTCCATGCGTACCTGTCCACACAGCGCCGAAGATCGGGTGCTGGTTTCGGGCACCAAAGTGCGTAAAGCCTTGTCAGAAGACGGTGATATTGACCCCAACTTTAGCCGTCCTGAAGTGTTGGAGGTGTTAAAGCGTTACTACGCCTCGCTGGATGCCGCCGATAAAGTTGAAGTAAAGCTCACTGGTCACTCAGCCAAATAAGTAACAGCACACTCCCTAACAGCCCGGTTTGCCGGGCTTTTTTTCAGGAAAAAAACATGGATGCCATACAACTGGAAAAACGCAAACATACCGCGTTGTTGACCTTGAATAATCCCCCCGCCAACACCTGGACAGAAGCCAGTCTTTTGCTGCTAAGAGACATTGTTTTGGAATTGAATCAGGATAAACAGAATTGCAGTTTGGTGATTACGGGGCAGGGGGAGAAATTCTTTTCAGCGGGTGCTGATCTGAAATTATTTGCCGGTGGCCACGTGGATGTTGCCAGCCGAATGACGCGGGCTTTTGGCGCGGCGTTTGAAACACTGGCGGCCTATCGCGGGGTAGCAATTGCCGCTATTAATGGTTACGCCATGGGCGGTGGTCTGGAATGCGCGCTGGCCTGTGATTTACGCATTGCCGAACAACAGGCCATTATGGCCTTGCCCGAAACCAAAGTCGGTCTGTTGCCCTGTGGTGGCGGCACACAAACTCTGCCTTGGATAGTGGGGGAGCCTTGGGCCAAACGTATGATCTTGTGCGGTGAACAAGTCGATGCCCAAACAGCCTTACGTATTGGTCTGGTTGAAGAAGTGGTGGACAAAGGCCAGGCCTTAACACGTGCGTTGGCTTTGGCCGATCAGGTGGGCAAACAAAGCCCCCTGAGTATCAGCGCCGCCAAAACATTGATTATGGCTGCCAGAGTGCAGCCAGTGAAATCTGCCTGGGCAGGTGAAAGAGAGGCCTTTGTCAGTTTGTTTGGCACGGCCGATCAGCGCGAAGGTGTGAATGCTTTTCTGGAAAAACGTTCACCCGTTTGGAAAAACGGTTAGATTTAACATGTTAAGTCTAACGTTGTAGCGATAGAATCAGATTTCCAGGGTGCAATCGCTTAGAAAATAATAAGTTGTTTCTTCACAGAAAGAAAAGCGATGACACCTCCTCCTGAGTTTATGTGCGTTTATAAGCAGATCCGCTTATGAAAAGGCCGCAAAGTACACGCAGGGTGTTTCACTTGTTGTTTAACTGGGTATGAGGGCAGGCTGAGGAAATCTTATGAAGAAAAAGGATTTGTTACAGCGCTTTTGCGCGTTTTGTATGCTGGTGATAAGCATCGTCTTTCTAGCTGCATGTGGTGGAACTGGCGAAGGAACGGCGGATAGCGGCGGCGATGGCCGTGGTCTCGTCGATAACAATCATGCTGAGAAAATTCCGACGGCACCGGTGCTGTCGTTGGCGGTTGCCGCCAAACAACTGCAATTCAGTTGGACTGCCACTGCAGATGTTGACCACTATCAATTAATGTCGAATCCAGACGGGGCGACGGGTTTTGCCCAAACAGGTGACGATATTCCGGCAGCAAGCACGGCCACTACGCTGGAGATCGCCGTACATCGTCTTAACTGGCCTAACGCCACTTATCTGCTGCAAGCCTGTAATAAAAATAATCAATGCAGCGATTCCAACACCGTCAGTACCTTGGACTCTATGGCACAAGCCATTGGCTATATCAAAGCATCAAATCCCGATGCGTACGACAATTTCGGCATTTCTGTGGCCTTATCTGCCGATGGCAAGACCTTGGCTGTGGGTTCTTTTGGCGAAGACAGCGATGCCACGGGCATTAACGGTGATCAGACGAATAACAACCTTGCCGGAACGGGGGCCGTTTACGTGTA
>DAIRVL010000212.1:0-3611 GCA_036802845.1 Pseudomonadales bacterium
ATCAACAACCCATAAGGCTCAGTTTGTGGTGGGTGGACGTTCAATGTCATTTTTAGCCAATCCGGTCTTTAACGAAAAAGGTGAGCGTTTAGGTACATCTGTGGAATGGCTCGATCGTACGGCTGAAGTTTTGATTGAGGAAGAAGTCGCTAATCTGGTTAAATCGGCCAGTTCGGGTGATTTAAGTAAGCGTATTAGTAACACTAACAAAGAGGGCTTCTTTAAGATTCTTGCTGACGGGTTGAATTCTCTGGTAGAAACGTCCGAGCGTATTATCTCTGATACCGGACGTGTTCTATCGGCATTTTCGGGCGGTGATTTGACGAAAACAATCGAGGGTGATTATCAGGGTAAGTTTGGTGAGTTAAAACAAAACGCCAATAAAACGGCCGAGAATTTAACAAAAATAATTACGCAGGTTAGGTCGGCTGCCAATGCTGTAGCCTCTGGAGCAGATGAAATTGCACGCGGTAATGCTGATTTAAGTCAGCGCACCGAGGAACAAGCCAGTTCGCTGGAAGAAACCGCATCAAGCATGGAAGAAATGACCAGTGTTGTTAGACAAAGCGCTGAAAATGCAAGTAATGCACGTCAATTGTCTGATGATGCATTATTAAAAGCACGCCAAGGCGGACAAGTTGTCAATCATGCAGTTGATTCCATGAGCGAGATTTTAAAATCAAGCCGTAAAATTGCTGAAATTATCGGTGTTATTGATGAAATTGCCTTCCAGACAAACTTGTTGGCGTTGAATGCAGCGGTGGAGGCGGCACGTGCGGGCGAGCAAGGTCGTGGATTTGCCGTAGTAGCCAGCGAAGTACGTAGTCTTTCTCAGCGCTCGGCCAATGCCGCCAAAGAAATTAAAGAATTGATTAAGACCAGTGTGTCTCAGGTAGAAAGTGGTGTTGACCTGGTAAACAAAACAGGAGAGACGCTTAAAGGAATCATTGAATCCGTCGAAAAGGTGACCCATACGACCAGTGATATTTCCAATGCGGCGGCTGAGCAGACCGATGGCATTGAGCAAATTAACAAGGCTGTGGGGCAAATGGATGAAATGACACAGCAAAATGCGGCCTTGGTTGAACAAGCGTCTGCGGCGAGTGAAAACATGGCTGAACAGGCCCGCAAGATGAAAGAACTTATGAGTTTTTTCACCATGATGGGCGGTGCGGACAGTTATTCAGAGGTATCGACGAATAAATCAAGTCATCAACAAGTGCTACATTCCAACCTTGCCAGCGGGCAGGGGGATGAGTGGCAGGAATTTTAATTGTAAATAGTGAGCATTGCTCCATAAAAAAACCGACTTGAATGTCGGTTTTTTTATGGCTGAAATCAAGAAGGATTAACTTAAATCAGGCATGTGTGGTGATTAAAACAACAAAGCGCAGGTGAGTGCTGATTTTCCCAATGCTTCACACATTGATTGGAGATCACAACCCGAGAGTGATGCACTAAGAACCATAAGTAAGCACAGTGTTTTAATTGATTTCATGACGAGCTCCTTGGACGTTTTTGTAAATTTTGTGTTGTTAGTGCGCTGTTAGCGCACCGAATTTTTTCTTGTCGATGAATAATAGGTTTTTTCTTGCGAATAGCCAAGATTTTTCTGTTTGATGTTATGTCACTGCAAAGGACTTAATGTCAGCCAATGTTTGTTCTATCTATGCAGTAATAGTGAACTCCTTTCGACTGACCATGTATAATTCCTGTTTTTATGTCTCTGACCGGTCTGCCGGTCTGGATCAATTCTGAGAACCTACCGGCATGAGCAGCGCTAATCTAGCGAAAGAAACTTCCAAACGTCGTACTTTTGCGATCATATCCCATCCCGATGCAGGTAAAACAACCATCACGGAAAAGCTGTTGCTCTATGGCAACGTGATTCAGCAGGCGGGTACGGTCAAGGGCCGCAAGTCTGATCGTCATGTGACCTCAGACTGGATGGAAATGGAGAAAGAACGGGGTATTTCCGTAACAACATCGGTGATGCAGTTTCCTTATAAGGGGTGTGTGGTGAATTTGCTCGATACCCCGGGCCATGAGGATTTTTCGGAGGATACCTATCGCACGTTAACAGCGGTAGATTCGGCGCTCATGGTCATTGATGGCGCCAAAGGTGTAGAGCCACGCACCATTAAGCTCATGGACGTGTGTCGTTTGCGTGATACACCCATACTTACTTTTATCAATAAAATGGATAGGGAAATTCGTAATACCATTGAAGTTCTCGATGAAATTGAGCGTATTCTCAAAATAAAATGCGCCCCTGTGACATGGCCTATCGGTATGGGTAAGCAATTCAGAGGCGTCTATAACCTGATGGAAGACGCTGTCTACCTCTATAGCCCTGGGCACGGCCATACGGTTGTTGAAGATAAAATCATTGCCGGATTGAACAACCCTGAATTAGACGTTGTGTTGGGTGATCAGGCACAAGAACTGCGTGATGAACTTGAGCTGGTCCAGGGCGCCAGTCATGTTTTTGATCAGGATGAATTTATTCAGGGGCGGCTGACACCTGTCTATTTTGGTACGGCGCTGGGTAATTTCGGGGTGAATCATCTGCTTGATGGCTTGGCACAATGGGCACCGCCACCGCAATCGCGTCCGGCTGAAGAACGTAATGTGAAATCGGATGAAGAAACCTTCACGGCCTTTGCCTTTAAGATTCAGGCCAACATGGATCCAAAACATCGGGATCGTATCGCCTTCTTGCGAATTTGTTCCGGGCATTACGAAAAGAACATGAAAATGTACCATGTGCGTCTTAATAAAGAAGTGAAAATCAGTGACGCTCTGACCTTTATTGCTGGTGAGCGCGCGCATCTTGAGGAGGCGTGGCCGGGTGATATTATTGGTTTGCACAATCATGGCACGATTCAAATAGGTGATACCTTTACCAGTGGTGAGATACTGCATTTTACGGGCATACCGCATTTTGCACCTGAGCTATTCAAGTTGGTGAGGCTTAAAGACCCACTGAAAATGAAACAATTACAGAAAGGTCTCAAACAATTATCCGAAGAGGGCGCGACTCAGGTTTTTATGCCCATGCGTAACAATGATCTTATCGTGGGTGCGGTCGGTGTGTTGCAGTTTGATGTGGTCGCCTATCGGCTGAAGGATGAATATAAGGTCGAATGTCACTATGAATCCGTGAGTGTTACCACCGCGCGCTGGATTTATTGTGATGACGAACTCAAGTTAGAGGAATTCAAAAAGAAAGCGGCCGATCAGCTGTCCCTCGATGGCGGCGGGCATCTTACCTATCTGGCGCCTAGCCGGGTGAATTTGGCGGTGATGGAAGAGCGCTGGCCCGATATTGAGTTCAGGGCAACGCGCGAACACTAAACCGGATCATGAAATGGGGGATGAATTCGTGTACAATTCAGACCCCTTTCAGCCTAAGGCGTTTCGGGTAAAGTTGCAGTTAAAGCTACAGCTTTCCGTGCTATTTCAGACTACTTTTTCGAGGCAAAAAACGATGACAGAACGTGTTCAAAAAGGCGGATTACAGATTGCAAAAGTGCTATACGACTTGGTGGCATCAGACATTGCGCCGGGAACGGGCATTGAACCTGATGCTTTCTGGGCTTCATTTGAGC
>DAIRVL010000213.1:0-3560 GCA_036802845.1 Pseudomonadales bacterium
GCCGCACCGATGGGACCTTTGAGCATGATGTCCAGCGCTGAGGCAATGGTGTCGGGCTTGTGAGCGGGTTCTTCCCAGGCTTGAATAAAATCGGGAATACGCAGGTTGGAAACTGAAAATCCTGTCAGCCCCGCTTTGGGTTTGGCACCACGACCGGTCGCACCTTCATCACGAATCTCCCCCCCTGAGCCGGTGGACGCGCCAGAATGAGGCGCAATGGCCGTGGGATGATTGTGGGTCTCCACCTTCATTAGAATATCGACGCATTCATCACTGAACGCATAACAATGGGATGCCGGATCAGGGAAAAAACGCGAGGCCATACTACCTTCGATTACAGCAGAATTATCGCTGTAGGCTGACAATACCCCGGCGCTGTTTTGTTCATGGGTATTACGGATCATGCCAAACAGCGAACGTGGCTGCTCCACCCCCGCAATTGCCCAGCGCGCATTAAAAATTTTATGACGACAATGTTCCGAGTTCGCTTGGGCAAACATCATCAATTCCACATCGCTAGGATCCCTCCGCAATGCAGAAAAACTGTCGGCAAGATAATCGATTTCATCGTCTGACAACGCCAGTCCCAATTGGCTGTTGGCCGTCACCAATGCCGCCTTGCCCTGAATTGAAAATGGGATTCGCGTTAATGCTCGGGGCGCTTCATCCTTAAACAGCCGTTCAAGATCCGACATTGCGAAAAACACCGCCTCGGTCATACGGTCATGAAACACGTCAGACAGTTGCAGTACCTCGGCATCGGTCAATGGACGCGAACTGAACAAGGTATATTGCATCCCCCGCTCCAGACGAAGGACCCTGTTCAAACCACAATGCCGGGCAATATCCGTCGCCTTGCTCGACCAGGGTGAGATGGTTCCGGGTCTTGGCGCGACAAAAAACACGCGTGAATGTTGAGTTATCACTTTCTGTACATCTGGACTCGAAACACCATAACTTAACAAGTGATCAAGCAGTTTTTGCTCATCGGCACTTAAGACACCTTGCGCATCGACCAAGTGCAGATAGTTACACTCAAGTGATAAAAGCGCTGGAATCATTGTCTTAGCCTGCGTCAGCAGTTTAGATAAACGTGTTTCGGAAAAAACAGCACCACCACGCATAGCAAGCATAATCAATTCTCTAAAACGGGAAAAATGAAGGCTGGAATGATACTTGATATCACCCCTTTGAACCAGATTGATGCTCTCTGAGCTCTTTCACTTAATGGAGTGAGTGTCGTGGCCTCAAAATGCACGACCTCATTCACAATCCATGGCTTATGCCAAATTGAACTAAGGCTCAAAGGACACAAACACACGGCAAAACAAGCGTAATGAGCAACTGTTTGTTTTTTAAAAACTATCCAGGCAAAAACACAGGCGTGATCATGATTATTCAGGTGTGATTTTCCTTGATTTTCTGCCAATCCTGGACTTGTCGACATGCTTAAAAACTGGACGCTCAAAGAATAAATAGGGTAGAATCCAAACAAGTGGATCATATTTCAAATAAATCAATAAGTTATACAGCATAGCTAAACTAGTTTATGGATGATCAATTTAATTGATTAATATATATATGAAAAAACTAAAAATTTTCGGCATTATTCTTGGGATTATTGCGCTTAGCCAACCCATAGGCTCGCAAGCACCCGTCATTGAAAAAATTATTGATGACAATGTAATTACTGTAGCCACCTTTAAAAGTCCCTCTACCCTGTACAATTACAGCGGTGAATCATTTGGTGTTGAATACGAACTGGCAAATCGTTTTTCCAAACAACTGGGCGTTCGCCTTAATATCAAACAATTCACCAGCCTCGATGAAATATACAAGGCCGTTGAAGAAGGCGAAGCTGACTTTGCCGCTGCCAACCTGATTCCGGATAAAAATCACTATCAAAATCTGCGCGTATCAATACCCTATCAACTTGCCGAACCCCTTCTGGTTTATAGAGACACCCAATCACCGCCCGAATCTTTGAGCGAATTAGCCCAAAAAGGGGCACGTATTCTTCTTGCAGCCAACAGCTTCAATAACGATCTATTAAACAAGTTTCAAACAAACTACAAAAACATTCACTGGATCAGAAGTCAGTATACCTACACTGACCATCTTCTGGATCAGCTGCGCAGCGGCCAGGCTGAATATGTTGTGCTTAATTTAGGCGATTACGAACGTTACCGCCCCTTGTATCCTGAATTAAAGGCGGGGTTCAGGCTCACTGAGCCGCAGGCATTTCGCTGGGTGTTTTCTAGAAAAGGAGATGACAGCTTATATACAGAGGCTCACAACTTCCTGAGTGATACGAATAAAAATGACGACATTGAAGCTATAAATAATCAACTCTATTCCTATCTTGATAAATTTAATCAAGCCAATGCCAAAACATTTCAGGAACACATCAAATCCCGTCTGCCTACGTTCAAAAGCACCTTTGAAAAAGCAGCTGAGCAGTACGATTTCGACTGGCGCCTGCTGGCGGCCATCAGTTATCAGGAATCTACCTGGAACCCTCGGGCAGTCTCGCCCACGGGTGTCAGCGGTTTAATGATGCTCACAAAAAAAACGGCTCATGAAGTTGGTATCAAGAACAGAAACGACCCCGAACAGAGTATTTTTGGCGGCGCCGCTTATTTGCGCAAACTGGTCGACCGTGAACCCGAAGCGATTGATCATAATCAAAAAATCTGGTTCAGTTTGGCGGCGTATAATGCCGGTTACGGATTGGTGATGGACGCGCGACGCATCGCCAAAAAACAGGGGGCAGATCCCTATAATTGGTTCAAGGTGAAAGACTATATAAACAACCTGCAAGGCGGGTATCGTAACAAATACGTTGCCAATATTCGCCGCTACTATGAGTTACTTCTGTGGTCAACCATGACCGAACAACCGTCTATTACAAGCACAATCACCTCGCCACTTTTACATCCAGTCAGTTCGCTCTAAACTCACACAAACTCTAAACCCACACATACAAAATTCCGGCGCCATTTAGACGTAACCAAATTCCCGCATAGCGTCTTTGGCCACACGAACACTTTCCTCTATATATTCCTGCATAAAGTTGTGTCCGCCATTCACTTTCACCATTTTGATATGGGGTTTAACTCGGGTCGCGTGTTGATGCGCCTCGGCGAAAAAAGGCACCGTCTGTTGCCCTGAAATAATCGTTACCGGCAAGCACAAGCGCTCAACACTCGGCCACAAGGCGGGCACTACATCCTCGTACACACCCGCCTCAATAAGCGGCGAGCAGCGCAAGACCAAACGCCCATCGTCTTCACGCCGCATATTGTGCGTTATGGTGGCCTGTATGGCAGGTTCTTCCCAATTCTGGAACATAAAACGACTGGATAAATACTGCCGGAACGTTTGCTCACTGGTCCAGACGGGGTCTTTTTTACGCGTTTTTTCCGCCAGCATCGGAATCATGGTGCGATAACTGGCTTCTTGTTCCTCTGTCACCATAAAAGGATCGGTTAACAATAGCTGTTTAAACAGTGGCGGATTTTCAGCGGCAAGAATAATGGTCATACAACCGCCGTAACTAT
>DAIRVL010000214.1:0-3546 GCA_036802845.1 Pseudomonadales bacterium
CATCGTCAGGCTTTATTCCAAAAACCCCCGGCCTAAAAACCGGGGGTTTTTTTTGTTGGAATAAAACAATTTCAGTGCAAATTGACCGGTCCAGGGTGGACCAGTGATGTTTATTCCAGACCAAAAATTTGAGCATCAATCAGGTCAAGTAAACAGTGGACGATCAGCAGATGACACAGGTGTATATGTGCCCGGGTCGTTGAGGGGACTCTCAGTTCAATGTCCTCTGGATTAAGCATCCGTTCAATATCGCCTCCTCCGCCGGCAGTGAGCACAATGATCCCCATGTTCTTCTCGTGGGCGGCCTGTATGGCTTTGACTGTATTGGCAGAGTTGCCATTTGAACAAATGGCAATGAGTAAGTCTTTTTCATTGCCAAAGGTTCGTATTTGTTTGGCATAGATTTCGTGAAAGCCACTGTCAGTACCAATGGCTGTGGTTGTTGAATGGTTGCTGCATAAACATAAAGCAGGCAGAGGAGGCCGTTCATGTTCAAAATAATTCAGTAAATGAGATGTGAATGCTTCAGCGATGGCGGCTGAAACACCGTTGCCACAAATCAGCAGCTTACCGTCTTGCAGTAAACATTGAGCAAGTCGTTCACCTGCAAGTGCGATATCCTCTCCCAACTCTTCGATAAGATTCATCTGACTTTCGGCGGAAAGCGTAATGTTGTTTGTAATGCGTTCAATAAGATTCAAAGGTTACGTGTCCCGGTTGAGTAAGCGAATAAACAGAGCATCGTGTTGATGCCAGTTTAATGTTTAGTACTGATGACTGCTCCAAATGAGTGCGTGAAGAAATGATACTCTGAAATCTCAAATCAAGGAAAAGGCGTCCTTTATCCACTCCAACGCATAAGGCTCTTTTGGTGTGAGACTTTTTAAAAGTGGGGAGGGATTTATTCCAATCACATCAAATCTGCAATTGTACTTGTCCGTCCATCTGTGCTGTTGCAGGTAGTGTTGTGCCGTTAGAATAATTTTCTTTTGTTTGGCCGGCGTGACACTGGCACTGGCTGAGCCAAAATGTTCGTTTTTTCGATAGCGCACTTCGACAAAAACGAGAGTGTCGGCATCGGTCATAATCAGATCAATCTCGCCGTAGCGACAATGATAATTGCGACTCACCAGAACCAGTCCGTTTTTTATTAGCAGCTGTTCGGCTTTGCGCTCAAAGAGCTGTCCGGTATGAGTTCGTGTGGGTGTCGACATTTTAGGGTTCATTTTTATAAGGGATTTTGGGTGAACACAGGATCACCAATCAGAACAGACGCGCCGTCTTCAAATTTTGCCCAGGAGGGGAAACGCTCCAGCCGTCCGTTAGGTAGCAGTCGCAGCGTACCGGTATGACCTGAAACCAGACTTTCGGGTGCGGATTTTAATACGGCGAGTCGGGGTGAAAGATAAAATGCATCAGCGCCTAGCGCATACAGGCGCTCATACGGACTGTTACGTGTTGGCCAGGCTGCGTGAAGTTTTTGGCGGGATTCTGTTCTGGTTTTTAATATCCACGGGATGTCACAAAATCGAATACCATTTAAATCTTTATGAAAAGCACTGTTCGTTTGGGTGAAATCATAGACATCGGAGCTGGAATATATCGGAATATCGAGCGCGTCAAAGAAAGCCAGGCCCGGTGTGATTTGTTTAGCTTGATTAGGCTGGGCGAACATCACTATGAAGTCGATGTCATTACGTTTATAGGGACTTGTTTCAACAGCTTCATTCAGAATGCTGCGGATGCGTTGGGCCCGCATTTCGCTTTCAGGAATATTCAGCAGAGATTTGAGACTTGCGCTGTACTCCCCTTTGACCGGAAAAGCCTGTTGGGACAGAAGAATGCCACCCATTTGCCGCCATTGCTCGGTAAATGACTGGGACATGCGATGGCCCCAATCGTTATCAGGGTACAAAAGAACCGCTTTTTGATAACCATGATCCTTGGCTTTGAGTGCGATTTGTTTGCTTTCGTCTTCAGGGGATAATCCAAATTGAAACAGATTGGCGTGGTTTTGTTTGGCATTAGGCGTGCCGTAATTCAGCGAAAGTGTCGGTATGGACAATGACTCCAGTTCTTGTAAGGCGCTGACGTCTTCTTTTTTTAAGGGGCCTATGATCAGGTCTGCACCGGATTGACTGATTTCCAGATAACGCTGAATAAAGGTTTTTCCTGGTGTTTCACTGTCATAAATACTGATTTGTGGCGGGGCATGTTTGCGTGAGCGGCTGAGGTAAAAACTGGAAAGAAAGCCATCACGAATGGCGGTTGCCGGGCCAGCCAGTGGCCCGCTGAAAGGAAGTAGTAAGGCGATATGCTTGGGGCGGGCTGTTTGTAAACGGCTGATGAGGGTTAAATCATTGGGAAGATGTTTGGATGCCGGGTGACTGGGCCATAGTTTTTGCCATTGGAGTAATGCCTCGAACTGCGCATCAATATCGTGTTCATAGGACTGAGGAATGAGTGCGAGCTGCGCCCAGCCGCGCAGTTCAGGACGATCGTTTTGAAACGCGAGTTTCTCAAGCTCGTTTTGTGGTGAGTTTTGTAAGTCGGCCCAAATTTTTTCGTTATTAATGGCCATGCCCTGTGGTGATAAGAGCGCATTAAAAAAGATACGCTCCTTGGCAGCGGCGAGATGATTTCCTGAAGCTTCGTAGGCTTCTGCACGCAAATGATCCAAAGCCAAAGATTCCTTGAGCGACAAATCCGAAGGTAGAGCGTTTAGATCAAATGGATTCCCGCTTAAAACGTGTATGGCTTTATCTGGCCTGTCCAGCAACATACAGGCGCGTGCATACGACAAAAGAAAGGCTTGTTTGAGTGAGGGCGTCAACGTGACATAATTAATTTTCAGTAAAACTTTTTCTGCTTCACGCGCTTGTTTGCTTTCAATGAGAAGTTGAGCGGCTTCAAGCAAATAACGATCAGCCTGATCGGCTGGACTTTTTTGCGCTGATTGAAGTAAATCAGCTATTTTCTCGTGCCGGGTTTGAGCTTGAGACCTTGCTTCGACGAGAGGGTTTTTTTCATTGTTAACAGCACTGGTGCAGGCCACCAGGGAACTAAGAATTACGCAGCTTATTAAAAGATAGCGGGAACTTCGATACATAGTCGTCCGAGATGCTTTTTGAGTGTAAGAAACGGAAGTTTAAGTTTAAAGTTATAGCAACGCATTTCAATAGAAAACCCGGTGCCACTGTCAAAGACAAAACACTCTACCGTTTGGCTTAGTACGCAAAAGGCGTGGCCAGACGGATGAAGGTGCTTAAGTCGGACAAACTGGGAAGGTCTTTTATTTCTGAGCCTTCTGGTAGTTGAAAGCGCTCGGGCGCCAGTGTTTTTTCGGTCACAGACGCCACATAAAACTTTGTGTCGTAACGCAATATCGCCACATCGGGTGGGAATGATTGGTTAAAGGAGTCTCGCATGTGGGTAAAGCCATGATTATGGAAGGTTTTCATGTTCCTGTCAGAGATTTCCTGCATGGCCTGTTTTAATTTGACCAGGCGGATATCTGTTGTCAGTACAATGTCCCGTTGTTCTTTT
>DAIRVL010000215.1:0-3542 GCA_036802845.1 Pseudomonadales bacterium
TCAGAAATGGATTGTAAGTCATGCCAGTGATTTCTTTGACGCTCAGCTGCGCGGCTCGGCTCCATGCGCTTAATTCGGAGGGGCGAATGAGTTTTTTGTATTCATGCGTGCCTTTAGGCAAAAGATTTAAAACGTACTCTGCGCCTACGATGGCAAACAAAAATGATTTTGGATTGCGGTTAATGGTGGAAAAAAAGATATGTCCGCCGGGTTTGGCCAGACGCGCGCAGGCTTGAATAACCGAAGCAGGGTCGGGCACGTGTTCTAGCATTTCAAGGCAGGTGACTATATCGAAGCTTTCAGGATGCTGTTCTGCCATGGATTCGGCAGTGCTGTGGATGTAGGCAATGTCTACACCGCTTTCGAGTTTGTGCAGTTTGGCCACAGAGAGCGGTGCTTTACCCATGTCGATACCGGTGACCTTGGCGCCGCGTTTGGCCATGGCTTCTGATAAAATGCCGCCGCCGCAACCAATGTCGATCACGGTTTTGCCCAGAAGAGGGCTGCGCTCGTCAATATAGTTGAGCCGCAGTGGATTGATATCGTGTAAGGGACGGAACTCGCTTTCAGGGTCCCACCAGCGGGAGGCGATAGCTTCAAACTTTGCCAGCTCTGCAAGATCAATGTTTTCTGTAATTTCGGTATCCATCTTAACTCCTTGTTATCCGTGCCTTGTTATTTGAATGCCGCAATTTTCTTTTGCCATTGTGCGGTCTGTGCCAGAACATCTTGCTCGTTAACGAAGTTTAATTGTCGTTGATTCATCAGGTGTTTGCCAGCAACCCAAACGTCCGAAACATGTTCTCGGCCGGCAGAGTAGACAATCTGAGACACTGGATTGTAGAGAGGTTGCAGTTCTGCTGCTGATAAATTGAGGGTGATCAGGTCGGCCGCTTTCCCGATGCCTAGGCTGCCAATTTCCTGTTCAAGTCTCAGGGCTTTTGCGCCATTAAGGGTGGCTAGTTTAAGTGCCTCGTAGGCGGGTAGGGCTGTCGCATCCTGGTCAGCCAGTTTGGCAATCAGCGATGCGGTACGCAGCTCTGAAATCATGTCCAGATCATTGTTGCTGGCGGCACCATCGGTACCCAGCGCAACATTAATGCCGGCCTGTTGCAGGCGACTGACCGGGCACAGGCCGCTGGCTAGTTTAAGATTCGATTCCGGGCAATGAATAACGTGAGCGCCCGATTGCGCAAGCAGCTTGATTTCAATGTCCGTGATCTGGGTCATGTGTACAGCCTGGAAACGGGGTGACAGCAAGCCAAGTGCATGCAGACGCTCCATCGGTCGCTGGCCGTATTGCCTGAGGGCTTCGGTCACTTCGTGAGCGGTTTCATTGACGTGCATATGAATGGCAATGTTATGTATATCGGCCGCTTTTTGTATTTTTCGCAGAGCTTCATCGGCCACGGTGTAGGGTGCATGGGGGCCAAGAGCGGTGCTGATCAGGGGGTGTTGGTGATACTGTTCAAACAGAGCCAGGCCCTTGTCAAGATACTCGTCAGCCGTTTGTGCCCAGGCCGATGGAAAATCCATGATCGGCGTGTTGAGGCGGCAACGCATGTGATTACGTTTAGCGATGTCGGCGGTGACTTCAGGGAAGAAATATTGATCACAAAACGTGGTCGTGCCACTTCTGATCATTTCTATAATAGCCAGTTGAACGCCGTGTGCGACAAATTCAGCGTCGACCCAGCGTTGTTCGGCGGGCCAGATGTGGTGATTCAGCCAATCCATCAGCGGCAGATCATCGGCCAGTCCGCGAAAAAGGGTCATGGCACTGTGGCCGTGGGCATTAATCAGGCCGGGCATTAAAGCGTGTTGGGGGCGATGAATGATTTCTTTGGCCTGATAGCGAGAGATGTTTTCACTGGGAATAATATCGACAATACGCCCTTGGTTAATGACTACAGCGCACTGCGTAAGTACAGCATGAGGCTCTGCCATGGTAATGATCCACTCGGCGCTGATGATAAGATCGACGGCTGTTTTTTCAGGGGACATAAACGCAACTCAGTAAATGTATTGGATGAATTGTCAGAAGGGCGAGCCAAGCGTGGCAGTTTTTGTTAAACGACTGAAACTATTATAAAGAAAGTGCTTATAAAGCAAAAAACAGCGCAGCACCATGCGATATTAAGGATAGCGTGCGTTAATCGCCAGATGGGTCTTGTGAATACATGGATCTTGTTTCATCAAATCTCACAATCTATGGTAGAATTCCCGGCTTTGAAAATAACCGAACAGTCCTTCGGATTTTGCTGTCATGGCTGATATTTATCCGGGGTGATACGCAACCTTTGTAGCAATCATTAGTAGGGAGCAGGCACCATAATGGCCGGAATTGCCAAAGAGATACTGCAAGTTACCATCGAAGACGAGTTAAAAAAATCGTACCTTGATTATTCGATGAGCGTGATTATTGGCCGGGCGCTGCCGGATGTGCGCGACGGTTTAAAGCCCGTGCATCGTCGCGTGTTGTTTGCGATGCATGAACTGGGAAATGACTGGAATAAACCCTACAAAAAATCTGCCCGTGTTGTCGGTGATGTGATTGGTAAATACCACCCGCATGGTGATTCCGCTGTCTATGACACCATTGTGCGCATGGCTCAGCCTTTTTCCTTGCGTTATATGCTGGTCGATGGCCAGGGCAACTTCGGCTCGGTAGACGGCGATTCTCCCGCTGCCATGCGTTACACCGAAGTGCGCATGTCCCGAATTGCCCACGAACTGCTGGCCGATCTGGACAAGGAAACTGTCGATTTTGTTCCCAACTACGATGACACCGAAAACATCCCTAAAGTGTTGCCAACACGTGTGCCCAATTTGCTGGTCAATGGCTCGTCGGGCATTGCTGTGGGCATGGCGACAAATATTCCGCCTCATAATCTCCGGGAAATAGTCAGCGGTACGCTGGCGCTGATGGATAACGAAGCCATCAGCATTGACGAGTTAATGGAACATATTCCTGGGCCTGATTTCCCTACAGCAGGGTTTATTAATGGACGTGCGGGAATTGTTGAAGCCTATCGTACCGGGCGCGGACGTTTGTATATGCGTGCGCGCTACCATATTGAAAACAATGAGAAGAACGAGCGCGAAAGTCTGGTTATCACCGAAATTCCTTATCAGGTTAACAAAGCAAGGCTGATTGAGAAAATTGCCGAGCTGGTGAAAGATAAAAAAATTGAAGGCATCGCTGAGCTGCGTGACGAGTCTGATAAAGACGGCATGCGCATTGTCGTAGATCTTAAGCGTGGTGAAGTTGCCGAGGTTGTCATGAACAACCTCTATGCGCAAACCCCGCTCGAATGTGTGTTTGGGATCAATATGGTGGCGCTGGTTGATCAGCAGCCTCGAATATTGAATCTGAAACAAATACTCGTAGAATTTGTCAAGCATCGACGTGAAGTCGTGACCCGTCGTACTGTGTTTGAACTACGCAAAGCACGCGAGCGCGGTCATGTATTGGAAGGTCTGACCGTGGCCTTGAACAATATTGACCCGGTAATTGCCTTGATCAAAGCCTCTGATAATGC
>DAIRVL010000216.1:0-3482 GCA_036802845.1 Pseudomonadales bacterium
GCATTAACGGTGCCTGCGGGTCGCTGGCGAACCAGCCCTTTGATCTTGACCACATATTCACTGCGCACTCTTTCAGCCAGCGCAAAGGCCTCAAGGGTATCAGGATCAACCACCACCTGCGCAATGCCTTCCCTGTCGCGCACATCAAGGAAAATAACCCCGCCATGATCACGGCGACGATGCACCCAACCACACAAATCAACCGTTTGTTCAATGTGCCCTTGATTTAATTCACCACAATAATGGCTTCGCATTGTTTGTTTCCCTGCTCCTGACACCCTATCAATTTTTTTCGGTCGACGAACGATGCGGTCGAACCACGGATGAAGCCTTACCGACTCACGTCAGGCAGACTCAGTACTCGATGAACTGCTCGACGATGGAGCAGACTCAGTCTTCACAATATTTTTCTTTTCACCGCTTTTGAAATCGGTTTCATACCAGCCACCGCCTTTCAGGCGAAAACCCGGGGCGGAAATTTTCTTTTTCAGCGCCGGCTTATGACATGCGGGACACTCCGTCAGTGGGGCATCACTGAATTTTTGCAACTTATCAAACTGATGTGCGCAACTCTCACACACGTACTCATATATAGGCATGACGACCTCTTTTTTATTCATTACGACAAGATACGGAAATACCCAATAAAAGGGTTGCGATTATAGACCTGATAAGGCTTTGACGTCATCCCTCATGAATGGGGGCTATCTTTAAATTATCCAACGAAAGCTTTCAGGCTTTCTGAGCGTGAAAGGATTTCATCACCGATATAGGCATTTCATCGCGGAACACGAACGAGAATATCCGTCAAAATGTTTTTTAAATAGCTTCGTTAAAAACCGACAAGACTGCAGACTGTAATGGCCAGTCGATTGCCGCTTGGAACACTTACGACATGATGCCAAAATTCTACCGCTCCCGAATTGCCATGAATCTGGGTGGAAACTGGTTTGTTCCCATGAATGTGGTGTTAGGGGTTACTGCGGGCAGTGCCCGTGTTGCCATCAACGACGCGGACGAAGCTGTGGTGGTCTGGGAGTAACAGAGTACAGAGCCGTTGGGAGGGGGCGGAATCTGTGGACACATCATTACGCCCATGGGAGCTGACGTGATTCACAGAGGCTACCTACATGACAGTTAGTGTCCGCAAGGCCTTCAATACCGACACCGACTTGGGCAAGCGACGCACATTTCAGACGCCGCCAGAAAGAAAAGAATGCTGCCGTTGAGCGTTTATACCTTGATATCAATAATCGATTTCATGACCTGGCTTTCGGCTTCAATCACTTTCGCTGAGACTTTAACCTGGAGCTCGCTGGATTTGAGATCAACCATCGATTGGGTTAAATCCATCATGCTCTCGGGACTCTCTTCAATATTTTGCGCCGCCACATCGTGCGCAATTTTTTGCATATCACGCATACCGGTGCGTATACCACTCAAACCCGAACTCATTGACGCTATGTTCATAAAGACTCCACGGCAAGAAAAACTGCTCTTACTGTGTTAAGCCTACCATCAATCCAAACACCAAGCCCAGACCAGTACACACTATGAAACAATTTGACTCGTCAAAATACGGTTTAAAACGACGAGTCATAACTTGATGGCCTAATAAAAAGAGTTCTCACAACACAAAGTGTGTGTGTAAATGCGCTGCCGCTGCAGTCACATCGTCTTGCGCGGAAAAATACGGCAGCACACCCAAACACGGCGCCGCAATTTTCTGCCGCAGACAGTTTATGTTTTCTTCGCGACAGTCCATGGATGGATCAACACAATTAGCTACCCAGCCAGCCAAGCTCACACCAGCGTGTTCTATCGCCGCCACCGTCAGCAATGCATGATTAATGCAGCCAAGACGAATACCCACCACAAGAATCACAGGCAAGGACAGCACACGTGCCAGATCGGAAAAATAGTCCTGCTCATTCAATGGCACATACCAACCGCCCGCGCCCTCAATCAAGGTCACATCGGCATCGACATTTAATCCCGGCTGCAAGGCCATGACCAGTTTTTCTAATGACAAGTTCTGTCCCTGTTTGCGCGCGGCCAAATGAGGCGCCACCGGATCTATCAAGGCAATGGGATTAATCACCGCATACGGCAGAAATTGTGAAGCGGCCTGTTGCAGGATTAACGCATCGTCATTTTGCCAAGCACCCTCTTGCCACACACAACCGCTTGCAAGTGGTTTAAGACCCACCGTTTTCAGTCCCTCAGCATTCAAGGCACGCAGCAATGCGGCCGTAACAAAGGTTTTACCTACATGAGTATCGGTGCCGGTCACAAAAAAAGTTTGAGTCATTTAAACATCCCCTTCATCAGCAATACCGCAGAGTCTGCGTTAAAAAGTTGCGCCAATTGTGACCCTATTTAAATAAATACTCGCTTTAGTCAGTATCAAGCGCACTCATTAAATTTTCCAACTCTACCGTAATTTCATTTTGTCGTTGCCGCTGCATTTTTCCGCGTAATTTAAGCGCTGTCTCTTCCAGATAATGATCTGCTCGTTGCATTTGATTTAAGCGCCAGCGATGCTCTACCGTTAACGAGGCTGTAGAAAAAACCCATTTTGAGCACCTGTTTCAGCTTTGGGTAGATTTTTTTCAAACCAAACGGTTGTTTTCATTTTTGGTTTCCTGTCTTTTCTGAACTATTTCCATTTCTCGATATTATGCATCATGCAGTACAACTTCCACTGACCATTCACCTTGGCTTTTCCGCGCAGCGTAAAGCGGTGCAAACACAGTGCGAGTAATCCTCCGCCAACTGGAAATCGGCCGACTTGAAACACCTGGATTTTGTTGAGGGTTTGGCGTGGGTCGGTTGGCAGTATGCACGCATTGATCGGCATAGCGTTCATCGCGTTTGCGATAGCCGTTGTCGGGCACATAGGCATTGATCTGTTGTTCGTTCAGGGCTTTGAGGTTGGCTGCTGAATGATAGCCAGCATCGGCGGTGATCACCGTGTCGGCGTGGCGTAGTGACGCGGTGGCTTTGATCGTCGGCAGCAGCAGTTCCTGCTCCGAGCCGGTGCCATGCGCCTGCGCGTCGACGATGATCTGTGTTTTCTCATCAACCGTCGCCACGCCGGTATAGCCTTGAACCACGCCTTTGCTGGTGGCCATTTTGGCCGATTCATTGTCGGTGCGATTGGAGAGGCGGATGCTGCCCTTGCTGCCTTGGCGATCTTCCGGGTTGTTCTTGAGAAAGTCGCGCAGTTGCTGGGCTTCTGTTTGCAGACGTTCCAGCTTCCGGGCTTCGCGTTTGATGATTGCGTCATCGGTCGGTGCGGTGTCGGCGTTCTTGTGTTTCTCCAACATCTGCTTGGTGGTCAGTTCCATCCGGTCGAGCTGGCGCTGGTAATCGGCGCGTGAACCCGATTTGGCTTTGCTGGCATTGGCGGGAAGTTTGACGCCATCGATGGCAAACATTTCGCGTCCGATCAGGCCCTGGCGATCGCAAATGAGCAGGAC
>DAIRVL010000217.1:0-3475 GCA_036802845.1 Pseudomonadales bacterium
AAGACACCGAGCCCGGGCAAAAACGTCCCCGAGCCAAAGACAGCGCCAAAGAAGCGGAACAAAACGCCGGCTACAGTTATACCTTTTATGAAAAATTAAAAGAATCGCAAGCCTACGATCCAAGTGAAGTGGTAGATATCCGTCCAGCCAAAGGCGAAAAAGCCAAAACGCCCGAGAAAAAACCTGACCCACTTGCCACACCCAATCTTGTCACACCCAATGCGATGCAAATCCTATCACCCACCTCCCGGCCTGATGGGCTTCCACCCAGTCACAGACCCCGACCTGACACGGGCCCGCTTTCACCCGCAGGCGCATCGTCTCCCGCGCTCTCGCCAGCGCAATCACCTGTAACGCCGATCACGCGTCCGCGTCCGTCTACATCACCCTCCCAGACAGCCGCACAGAGCAACAAGAAATACCTGTTACAGGCCGGAGCTTTTAATAATTTTGCCGAAGCCAATAATCAGCGTGCACGGATGATCATGAATGGGATACGCGGTCCACGCATCACCACCCTTACCTTGCCCAATGGCAAGGTCCGTCACCACATCGAGGTAGGTCCCTTCTCGTCGCCACAAGAGCTTGAGCAAACCCGCCAACGACTTGCTGCACTCAAGATCAACAGTTTTGCCCGGCCTGCCGAGTAAAACCTTGTGTTTCTCCCGCCAAAAACAACACACACCATTACTTGAAATTAAAACAACTGTCTCCATATAAAGCGCGTCTATTTCAATCGTTAATCTGACCAACTATTTCATCTGACCAACTAAAGGGCTCAACACGTGGAACAATTCAGAGGCACCACCATTCTTTCGGTTCGACGTAATGGCAAAGTGGTCATTGGTGGTGACGGGCAAGTGACCATGGGTAATACGGTGATGAAGGGCAATGCCCGTAAAGTACGCCGCGTACATAACAACAAGGTGCTTGCCGGATTTGCCGGAGGCACCGCCGATGCCTTTACACTGTTTGAACGTTTTGAATCCAAGCTGGATAAACATCAGGGCAACCTGGTGCGTGCAGCGGTGGAAATGGCCAAAGACTGGCGCACCGACCGGGTATTACGCCGCCTGGAAGCGCTGCTGGCCGTGGCCGATTCGCAGGCATCGCTTATCATCACCGGTAACGGCGACGTTATTGAACCCGAAAATGGCCTGATTGCCATCGGCTCGGGGGGGCCTTTTGCGCAAGCGGCCGCTTTGGGACTGCTCAATAACACCGAACTGGATGCACGCGACATCGTTGAAAAATCCTTAAGTATCGCCGCTGATATTTGTATTTACACCAATCACAACCGCACCATTGAAGAACTGGAAAGCCCATAACTCACCCATTCACGGGGCAATGTCACACCGCCCAAACCACCGCAAGAGAGTAAAACATGTCTATGACTCCTCGGGAAATAGTCCACGAGCTGGATCAATATATTATCGGTCAGAGTAACGCCAAACGTGCGGTCGCCCTGGCACTGCGCAATCGCTGGCGCCGCATGCAGGTGAATAAGGAGTTACGTAATGAAATCTCGCCTAAAAACATTCTGATGATTGGCCCCACCGGCGTCGGCAAAACCGAAATTGCCCGTCGTTTGGCCAAACTGGCTCACGCACCTTTCCTCAAAGTAGAGGCAACCAAATTTACCGAAGTCGGTTACGTGGGACGCGATGTAGAATCCATCATCCGTGATCTGGCCGATGTCGCCATTAAAATGGCCCGCGAAGAACAAATGCGCAATGTCAGTCATCGTGCTGAAGATGCCGCCGAAGAACGCATTCTCGATGCCCTGTTACGCCCGGCACGCGGTGAAAAAGACAAGGAACACGATACCAGCTCCACCACCCGTCAACTTTTCCGCAAAAAACTGCGTGAAGGCGAGCTGGATGACAAAGAAATTGAAATCGATGTCTCTGCCGTATCGGTCGGCGTTGAAATTATGGCACCCCCAGGCATGGAAGAAATGACCAGCCAATTACAAAGCATGTTTTCCAATCTGGGCGGACACAAAACAAAAACCAAACGCCTGACCATCAAAGACGCGTTGCGCCAGATTCGTGACGAAGAAGCCAGCAAACTGATCAATGAAGATGAGCTCAAAAGCAAAGCCATTGAATCGGTGGAACAAAACGGCATTGTGTTTATCGACGAAATCGACAAAGTCGCCAAACGCTCTGAACACATCGGCTCGGATATTTCCCGCGAAGGCGTGCAACGCGATTTACTGCCCCTGATTGAAGGCTGCACGGTATCCACCAAATACGGCATGATCAAAACCGATCACATTTTGTTTATCGCCTCCGGGGCTTTTCATATGTCCAAACCCTCGGATCTGGTGCCCGAATTACAAGGTCGCCTGCCCATTCGTGTGGAGCTTGATGCCCTGACGGCCAATGACTTTGAACGTATTCTGACCGAACCCAATGCCTCGTTGATTACCCAGTACACCGCCTTGCTGGCCACTGAAGGCTTAAACGTCAGCTTCACCCCGGACAGCATTCGCCGGCTGGCCGAATTTGCCTGGCAGGTGAATGAAAGCACCGAAAATATCGGTGCGCGGCGTCTGCACACCGTGGTCGAACGTTTGCTGGAAACTATTTCCTACGACGCTACCGAACTTGGCAGCTCGCTCAAGGGCGAAGCCTTCGTCATTGATGCCGCCTATGTCGAAGAGCAACTGGGCTCACTGGCCAAAGATGAAGACCTGAGTCGTTATATTCTTTAAGTGTTCCCGTGCATGCCATTCAAATTCAATGGCATGCACCTTCCTGCCGACGCATTTCAGGGTCGCCAATTTTATTGCTGCCAAGCCCACCTGAATAGGCCATAATAACTGGCATCCTTTCTGGCATCTTTGCTGACAAACACGGTGACTGTACTTATGGCAAATAAAAAAACTCACTTTGGTTATCAGGAAATCGACGAAGACGAAAAAGAAGGTCGGGTGGCCGAGGTGTTTCATTCTGTCGCCGCCAAATATGACCTGATGAATGACTTGATGTCGGGCGGCATCCACCGTTTGTGGAAACGTTTCACGATTGAATTAAGCGGCGCCCGCAAGGGGCACAGCATTCTCGATATCGCCGGTGGCACGGGTGATCTGGCCAAACGCTTTTCAAGCCTGGTCGGTGCAGACGGCCACGTGGTACTTGCCGACATCAACGACTCCATGCTGCGCGTAGGTCGTGACCGACTGATCAACGACGCCTGTGCCAACAATATCACTTACGCACAAGCCAATGCCGAAACCCTGCCCTTTGCCGATAACAGTTTCAACTGTGTCACCATTGCCTTTGGTTTGCGTAATGTCACCCATAAAGAAGCCGCGCTCGCCTCCATTTTACGAGTACTCAAACCCGGCGGGCGTTTACTGGTGCTGGAATTTTCCAAACCCCATCAAAAAATTGTCAGCAAATTTTACGACACCTACTCCTTCACGGTATTACCCGCGCTGGGTAAGTTAATCACTAACGATGCGAAT
>DAIRVL010000218.1:0-3408 GCA_036802845.1 Pseudomonadales bacterium
CCGTGATGTGCAGCAACGCACCAACAAACTGGCCAATTATTTAACAGCCAATGGCCTGAAAAACGGCCAGTGCGTCGCTATTTTCTGTGAACGCGGTTATGACTGGATTGTGTCCACACTGGCGGTGGTCAAGGCCGGTGGCGTGTACTTGCCTATTGAAACCCGTGTGCCCGAGGCACGGCTGCGTCTGATGCTCGACGATGCCAGTCCGCGTTTTATGCTCAGTCAGGAAAACGCAGTGGCGAACTATCCCTCACTAAGCCAAGCCAAGTTAAGCTTTGGCATCATCTGTGTTGATCGTGACTGGCGCCGCATTGCGACCCATTCTGGCGAATTTGCAGCGGCTACCTACGAAGCACAACGAGCGCTGTATATCATTTACACCTCGGGTTCGACCGGCGTGCCCAAAGGCGTGGTGGTGCCAGAACAAGGGCTGTGCAATTTGCTGGCTTGGCATCAACATAATTTCTTTGAGCCGGCTGCCGTCATACGCATGGGGCAGGTGGCCGGTGCCGCCTTTGATGCGGCGGCCTGGGAAATATGGACCACCCTGTGCGCAGGTGGCACTTTGGTGCTTGCGCCAGAAGATGCGCGCATCAGCGCGGCAGAAACGGTGCATTGGATTGCCGCGAGCAGCCTCACACACGTATTTTTACCCACGCCACTGGCTGAAGCTGTTTTTAGCGAACCCTTGCCCAGAAACTGGTCCTTGCGTTATCTCTTCACCGGCGGTGATCAGCTCACCCAATACCCGCCACGCGAGCGCAGTTTCAAACTGATTAATGCCTACGGACCTACCGAGTGTTCGGTGGTGGCCACGGCAGGGGAAATCACCCACCCGACAAGCGACAAAGGCTTACCCTCCATTGGGCGACCGATTAGCAATGTGAAGCTGTACATTCTCAATTCTGCCTTGCAACTGGTGCCTCCGGGGGTGATGGGCGAGCTCTATATTGGCGGTGCCGGACTGGCGCAGGCTTATCTCAATAAAACCGAGCTCACGGCCGAAAAATTTATTCCCGATCCCTTTGCGGCCGGTCACCTGTATCGCAGTGGCGATCTGGCGCGCTGGCTGCCCACGGGTGACATTGCCTATTGCGGACGTATCGACCAACAAGTACAGATTCGGGGTTTTCGTGTTGAACTGGGCGATATCGAAAGCGCACTGACTAGCGTTGAAGGTGTTAAAGAAGCGGTTGTGATTGCCTCCCCCCTTGCCGATAACACGAAAAGACTGCTCGCCTACCTGGTTTTGAATCCGCGTCAGGGCGACACGTTTGATAAATCGGCCCTTGAACAGGCCATGAAAAAACGCCTGCCTGAGTACATGCAACCTGCAGACTATGTGTTCATTGAGGCCCTGCCGCTCACGGCGAATGGCAAAATTGATGTTAAACGCCTGCCACGTGTTGAACTGAGTCGCAGTGATACCGCCCTGGCGCCACCCGGCACCAACACCGAACGTGAAGTGTTGGCGATCTGGCAGCAGGTATTAAAAAGCACGCACTTTGGGGTGTTGCACAATTTTTTCCAGATTGGCGGGCATTCCTTACTGGCAACGCAGGTTATGGCGCGTCTGCGAGACCACTTCAAAAAAGAACTGCCGCTACGACTGATTTTCGATCACGCTACCGTAAGTGCACTGGCGACGCATATCGACCGTCAACAAGTGAGTCAGGGCCTGGCATTGCCCGCGCTGAAACCAGTGTCACGAACACAGCACTTGCCGCTGACTTTTTCGCAGGAACGGCTGTGGGTGCTCGATCGTCTGGAAACCGGTGCCGAAAAATACAACAGCGCCCGCGCCTACAATATTTCCTCAGCCTTTGATCTTCGGGGTCAACTGAATCTTGACGCGTTAAAATTTGCGTTCACCCAACTGGTGGCGCGGCATGAAGTGTTACGCACCACGTTTAGCAGCCGGGGTGAGCAGATTGAGCAGTGTATTCTGCCACCGTATGCCTGGTTTTTTATGATTGAAGATGTGCGCCACGCGTCACCGAGCGTACAGGAAAACACCGTTGATTTAATTCGCCACCAGGAATCCACCCGCGCATTTGATCTGGAAGAAGGGGAGCACGCCCGCCGTACCCGTTTGATCCGCACGCGTTTGTTGCAACGGGCCGATGATCATTATGTGCTGTTTATTACCTTGCACCATATTATTGCCGATGGCTGGTCGGTTGATATTATCTGCAAGGAATTGAGTTATTTTTATCAGCAATACCTGAGCGTGGGCACGCAGGGGCCGCCTTTGCCTGCATTGCCGGTGCACTATGCCGATTACGCCGTATGGCAAAGAATCGTATTACAACAAGACTACCTCACCCCGCATATTGAGTACTGGCGGCAGCAACTGGCAGGTATCGAAGCACTGGAGCTGACGCTGGATTTCCCCCGTCCGCCCCGGCAAAGCTTCAGCGGGGCGGCGATTACGATTGATCTCCCGCAGATGCTTTACCGTCCGCTGGCTGAATGGGCACAAAGCCAGGGTATGACGCCTTTTGTGCTGCTGATGGCCGCCTACAAGATTTTATTGAGCACCTACACCGGCCAATCGGATCTGTGCGTGGGCACTCCGATTGCGCAACGCCCCGTAGCCGAAACCGAACAGCTGATCGGTTTTTTTGTGAACACACTGGCCTTGCGTTCGACGATTGATGCTGACGCGAGTTACCTCAGCTGCGCGCGCAATGAACAGGCCACCTTGCTTGCGGCCTTTGAGCATCAGGACGTGCCCTTTGAAAAAGTCGTTGATGCGCTGGCGCTGCCACGTGATCTGAGTCGTTCGCCGGTATTTCAAACCCTGTTCAGTTTTCAGAAAAGCGATCTGAGCAGCCAGTTATCCCTGACCGGTTTAACGGCCGAGCAATTGCCACAAAAAAATACTGCGGCACAATTTGAACTGTCTCTGGCCATTACTGACAGCCCGCAGGTGACCCAGGCCCGTTTCGATTACAACAGCGACCTGTTCAAAGCCGAAAGCATTCAACAATTTGCACATCATTATGTGGTGTTATTGCAGCAAATTCTGGCTCACCCCGAACAGCCCTTGCATACCCTGAACCTGCTCAGCCCGGCGCAATACCAGCAGCAAGTCTTCGACTGGAACGCAACGACCAAAACCTACCCCCCCGTGAAGGCGCTGCATCATCTTTTTGAAACACAGGCCATCACAAGCCCCAACGCTGTCGCACTGGTGTTTGAAGAGCAAACCTTGACCTACGCCGAACTTAATCAGCGCGCCAATCAGCGGGCCCATCATTTGATTGCCTGCGGTGCCACGCGCAACCAGCCCATTGCCGTGTGTATGCAACGCTCCTTCGAGCTGGTCATCAGCCTGTATGCCATTCTCAAGGCGGGCGCGGCTTATCTGCCGCTGGATGTCAGCTCGCCTGCACATCGTTT
>DAIRVL010000219.1:0-3345 GCA_036802845.1 Pseudomonadales bacterium
GAATTGAATGCACGATATTTTCTAGGAGACAACAGGGAATAACACAAAGGTATTGTTTAAAACACGTTACAAAACCAGCGCCATGATAAGCGCATCTTCCCGACCTGTGTTTGAAGGGTAGTAATTCCGGCGATGACCGACTTCATTAAAGCCTAAGGAATTGTACAGTGTATAGGCAATTTTATTGGAGGGTCTGACTTCGAGAAAAACCGTGTTGGCCTGACGTGCTTTGGCGACTTCCAAAAGATGCACCACAAGAAGACGTCCCAGACCCTGTCCTTGCATGGCCGGATTCACGCACACATTGAGAATATGGCTTTCACCGGCAGCAACAGTGAGCACCGCATGCCCTGCCATTTCGCCCGACTTTTCTGCCACCCAACAGCTGTAGTGAGCATGCAAACAATCACGAAATATTTGTTCGCTCCAGGGAAAAGGATAGGCTCGACGCTCATTAACTAACACGCGTGACAGGTCTTTCTCCAGCATCGGGCGCAACAAAAAATCAAGATCATTCACCTGGCGATAGGGATTGGGCCCATCAGGGCTGCTCATACTCACGCGTCGCTCTCAGAATTTTTATTTGCTGCCATAATTCAGCCTTTTTATACGGATGCTCCAGCAGGGTTTTCAAGCTCTCACCTGCAATCACCTTAAGCGCGTTGTTCACAACGGAAGGCTCTTGAGCATCGTCCAAACAAAGTTTAGTCAAGGTATTACCTAATAGTAGCAAACCCCCAAACGGTGAACGCTGATATTCCGCTGCCAGATAGGCACGCATAAAATCACGTGCAGCATCAAACGTGGCAAATTGCACCTGTCCCGCTTTTAATGGCCACCGGACCTGATGCGCATCAAAACCTCGTTCACCCACCGTCTTGGTGTGGATCGCCTGTAAAATTGCCGCCAATAAACGTGATTCCTCTGCGGATAAACCCGGTGCAGTGACGTCACTCAATTCGACCAGCAACAAAAAACCGTTTTGCAGCTGAATTTTACAAAAAGCAAAAGGCAGCAAGTTCAAAGACAAGGAAGCCGTATTTTGCGTTTTGTTTGCAATCTCGTCTTTCGCACGTATTTCAAATTTTTGTGTGTTTTGTACGACAGGATCCAGATAGTCGCTTAAAGCACTGCGCGGATGTTTGGTTTCTGTTTTAGGCGCATTTTCAGCAGGCAGGATAGCTCGCACACTGTCTATAGATGTCAGTTCTGTTTCAACTTCACACCCATCCACTTTTTCAGCAAAAGAAATCGTCGAAGGCAAGGCACCCGGCAAAGGCGCCTTGGACCACCATAAGGATACACCCAAGCGTTCGAGATAGGCTCTACGTCTGGATTCTTCCATGCCCCTTTCTTCGCGCAAATTACACCGTCTCTATCTGCGGATGGGCTCTTTCGACGTCGGACAAGATCAGATTCAAGGCATCCAGATAGGCTTTTGCCGATGCAATAACAATGTCGGTGTCTGAGCCGCTGCCATTGACTACACGGCCGCCCTTTTCAAGACGCACCGTCACTTCGCCTTGCGAATCAGTACCGCTGGTAATGGCGTTAACCGAGTACAGTAATAAGCTGGTATTACTTTTTACAATTTCCTCAATGGCTTTAAAGGTGGCATCAACAGGTCCCGAACCTTTGGCTTTGGCGGTGAACTCTTTCTCATCCACCATAAGGCTCACTTCAGCCTCGGGAATTTCGCCCATCACCGACGCCACCGACAGATCCACCAGTTTGATACGCATGTCTGCCGCCCGATAGGCATCACTGACCAGCGCTTGTAAATCTTCGTCAAAAATTTCATGTTTCTTGTCAGCCAATTCCTTGAATTTGGTAAAGGCCGTATTCAGTTCTTCTTTGGTGTCGAACTTGATGCCCAAGGACTCTAAACGGTCTGCAAATGCAGCGCGACCAGAATGCTTTCCCAGTACCATCCGGTTTGCCTTCCAACCGACCTGCTCGGCACGCATGATTTCATAGGTTTCCCTGTGCTTAAGAACACCGTCTTGATGGATCCCTGCTTCGTGGGCAAAGGCATTCGCGCCCACAATGGCCTTATTGGGCTGTACTGCAAAACCAGTAATGGTGGATACCAGACGTGAGCACGGCACAATTTCTTCTGTTTTGATATTGGTATACACCGGAAAAGCATCATGCCGCGTGGCAATGGTCATAACAATTTCTTCAAGCGAGGCATTACCGGCGCGTTCGCCTAAACCATTGATAGTGCATTCAACCTGGCGCGCACCGTTTAATACTGCGGCAGCTGAATTGGCAACGGCCAGACCCAAGTCATTATGGCAATGCACGGAAAAAACAGCCTGATCGGCATTGGGAATACGTTCCATAAGCAAACGAATCGTTTCGCCAAACTGATGAGGCAAGGCGTAACCGACGGTATCAGGAATATTAATGGTACGTGCACCGGCGCTGATGGCCGCCTCAATAATTCGGCACAAAAAATCCAGCTCGGAACGCCCTGCATCTTCGCAAGAAAATTCCACATCTTCGACCCGATTACGGGCACGTTTGACCGCCGCCACCGCACGTTCCACCACGCTGTCGGGTTCCATACGCAATTTATATTTCATATGAATGGGCGAGGTCGCAATAAACGTATGAATACGCGAGGCATTGGCTTTTTTCAGTGCTTCAGCCGCGCGATCAATATCGGCATCGGCCGCTCTGGCCAAACTACAGATGCGACAGTCCTTGATTGTTTCGGCGATTACTTTAATTGATTCAAAATCACCCGGGCTGGCAATGGCAAAACCGGCCTCTATGACATCAACACGCAAACGTTCCAGCGCTTTTGCAATTCTTAGTTTTTCTTCCTGATTCATGGTGGCGCCCGGACTTTGTTCGCCATCGCGCAAGGTGGTATCAAATATAATTAAACGTTGTTTCTCGCTCATTAAAAAATTCCATGTATGAGAACTGAAGTGATTGTAAACCAAGACGTAACCGTATTATGGCATAGACACCATTTTGCAGGCGCCCAAAAAATTCACTATATCTGCTCACCTTGTTTCTGCCAAGGTTTGGCCGTGCAATCAGACCAGGAATGCAAAACAATGACCAGCACATAAAACCCAAGCTTGTTTTGCCTGATTTGATTTGAGGAGGGTGGCTCGCAAGGGAGCCAAGGTAAGAGGTTGCAAGGCAAAAGAGCAAAGAATCAGCAGTTCCCGAATGAATCAGACACGTCATTCGGGAAACACAAAAAAACAGCCTAACTGTAATAGGCATTTTCCCGATTGGAATGATCGGTTTCATCAATCACGCGTTTGAGTCCCGGCACTTTTTCCAGCAAGGTTTTTTCCACACCGTCCTTTAAAGTGACATTCA
>DAIRVL010000220.1:0-3322 GCA_036802845.1 Pseudomonadales bacterium
TTAACCGTAACATCAACTACACCAATATTTGCAGCTATAAATGCCAGTTTTGTGCCTTTTCCAAAGGTAAAACCAGTGAAAATCTGCGCGGCAAACCCTACCAACTCAATGTGCAGGACATTGTTGCCCGTGCCGAAGAAGCAAAACAGCGAGGTGCCACCGAGGTCTGCCTGCAAGGCGGCATTCATCCTGAATACACAGGACAAACCTATATCGACATCTGTCACGCCATTCGCGAAGCACTGCCTGACATGCATATCCATGCGTTTTCACCACTGGAAATTATGCAAGGCGCGCATACCTTGCATTTATCTGTGACTGATTTTTTACAGCGTCTTCAGCGCGCCGGTCTCAATACGCTGCCCGGCACCGCCGCAGAAATACTTGATGATGCCGTGCGCAAAGACCTCTGCCCCGACAAACTGAACACGGCACAATGGCTTGATGTTATGAGCAGTGCACATCATCTTGGTTTGAAAAGCACGGCCACTATGATGTTTGGTCATATTGAAGGCTATGAACATATTGCCCGTCATCTCATCCACATCCGCAAACTACAGCAAGAAACACAGGGTTTCACTGAGTTTGTTCCGCTGCCTTTTGTTCACAGCTATGCGCCAATTTATCTCAAAGGCCGATCTCGTCCCGGCCCGACTTTTCGTGAAGTCATTTTGATACATGCGGTAGCACGCCTTGTGCTTTACCCCCATCTGCAGAATATCCAGGCATCGTGGACCAAACTGGGGCATCGGGGCGCCCAAGCCGCTTTGCAGGCAGGCGCCAATGATCTGGGTGGAACACTGATGGATGAAAGCATCACCCGCGCCGCAGGTGCGCGTCATGGTCAGGAAACCACAGCAGACGAATTAAATAATCTGATTATCCAGATCGGCCGAATTCCGGTGCAACGCACAACACTGTATGATCAACTGCCCGTAAAACCCATCGTAGGCGCACGCCAACGAAACATCGAAATCATCGAAGCCATACAATTCTAAAATTCACACCAATACAGGGAGCACACTATGAAACTCGGACTAACGCCCAGCTACTTCGGCAAAGAAGTTAATCTCAACATTGATATGATCAAACACGCTGAAAACCTGGGTTATGACTCCACCTGGACTGCAGAAGCCTACGGCGGTGATGCCATTTCTGCCGCCACCTGGATTTTGGCCCATACCCAGAAAATCCGGGTAGGCACCGCCATCATGCAAATGGTTGCCCGCACACCGGCCATGGCCGCCATGACAGCCATGTCACTGAGTCAATTATCCGGAGGACGTTTTATTGTGGGCATCGGCGCATCGGGCCCTCAAGTGGTCGAAGGCTGGCACGGTGTTGCCTATGGCCGTCCGGTTACCCGCACCAAAGAATACATTGCCATCATGCGCAAGATCATGGCACGGGAAGAACCTGTCACGTTTGACGGTTATCACTATCAATTACCCTATAAAGGGCCGGGCAGCAGCGGACTGGGTAAACCGCTTAAAAGCATCCTTAAAGCCGATACGACTATTCCTATTTACACAGCTTCCATCACTTCCAGTGGAATAGCTTGTGCGGCTGAATGCGCCGATGGTTTCTTCCCGGTTTGGATGAATCCGGAGCGCTTTGATATTTTTGCGCCCGACATCAAAGCAGGGCTTGAAAAATCAGGCCGTCAACGCAGTGACTTTAATGTGGCACCGTTTGTAACGGCTATCATGGGTGACGATGTCAGCGCCTGTCGCTTTCCGGTCAAAGCTATGCTATCGCTCTACATTGGCGGCATGGGTGCCAAAACAAAAAACTTCTACAAAGACTATGCCATTGCACTGGGCTACGAAGAAGCCGCCGAGAAAATTCAGGATCTTTATCTGGCCGGCAAAAAGAACGAAGCCACTGCCGCCGTGCCCGATCAACTGGTCGATGACATCGCCCTGTTAGGCCCCAAAGAGCGTATCATTGAGCGTTTACAGGTCTGGAAGGAAGCAGGCAAGAAAGGCGACATCAACACCATGATTATCGGTGGTGCGCAAAAAGAAGTGTTCGAGCTTATCGCTGAAGAAATGTTATAAGAAAAGCGTTGGCAGTCTTTGAATTGCGACTGAACAGTCGCAATTCAAACCTATTTTTCCTCACCGGCTTGGGCGAGCACCGGAACCGACATAAAAAACACGGCCGTCATGGCAAGAAAATTGAGCCCCATATAAAGGCTGAATGCCACAGCGTAACTGCCGGAATAATCGGCAATCAGACCGGCACCAATAGGGCCAATACCTCCAAACAAGGTCACCAGAATACCCCGGATACCCATCAGGTGTGCATTATTCTTAACGCCAAAGAAGTTTACGATCAAGGTCGTTGACGCAACGGCAGCCATGCCGTACCCCAAACCAAAAGTGACCGCAAACAGATACACATGCACCGGCTCCACGGCGATTTTTAAAAAATAATAACCAACAAATTGCCCCAATAAACCAAACAACAGCAAGCGTCTTGGATCAATTTTATCGCCCATAATCCCGGACAATAAACGCGCCCCAGCACCGATCGCGCCTTGCATTCCCAAGGCCGAACCCGCCAAAACAGGATCAATGCCCACATCAGTGAGGTGTAAAACCAATTGACTGGTCACGGTTGTAGCCCCCATCACAGCGGCACTGCCACCGGCAATAATCAGCCAGAAGCTGCTGCTTTTTACCACATCCGCCACTTCCCAGCTGTTTTTCGTACGAAAAACCAGGGTCTTTTTGGGCGAGTCTGCCACTACTTTTTGTTCGCCGCCATCAACTTCCTGACCCACATCAGAGGGACGCTCTTTAACAACAAAAAATGAAACACAGGAGGCCAAGAGTGTGCATGCCGCCATTGCCAACCAAATATGTTGCCACTGCCCGGTCGCGGCAATATACATTGAAGCAGGAATCGCACACAGTGAGCCCAAACCACCAACACTCAGAAAAATGCCCAGTGCCAACGATCGGCGATAATGAAACCAGTTGGCAATTAACTGATTGCCGGGAATAACGGTTTGCATGGCCATGCCAATGCCCATCAATACGCCCGCACCCAAATAAAACTGCCATAAGGATGTGGTGTAACATGTAAGCAGTGCACCCGATGCATTGATCAAACCGCCATACACGATGGTCATACGATTACCAATACGACCGATAATACGTGCGACCATGGGCCCGGAAATGCCATATATCATCGCAATTAATGCAAATCCAAAACCCACCTGCCCCCGTGACCAACCAAAAGCCTCAACCATGGGTGGCAACACCACACCTACACCGGAAAAAGTCAGACCAATCGCCAGAAAATAAATCGTACT
>DAIRVL010000221.1:0-3292 GCA_036802845.1 Pseudomonadales bacterium
CGCGTTTTCATCAAAACCTGGCCACGGCGCTGTTTCAATGTTGCCGCCTTTGGGTGATAAGGTGTGCCACAGCGCATGACAAATATGCGGAACAATAGGTGAAATCAGTAAAACGCAGGCTTCCAAGGCTTCCTGTATGACGGCCACATCCTGATCATTTGCACTGGGGTGCTTGCCAATGTGATTGCTTAACTCCATAACGGCAGCGATAGCCGTGTTAAACGTCAGACGGCGGCCGTAGTCATCACTTATTTTTTTAATGGTTTCGTGGGTTTTACGTCGCAGAGCCCGTTGGTTATTGTTTAGTGCGGAGACTGTTAACGCGGGAACTGGGCCTTGTTGTTGATGCTGATAAACCTGTTTCCACAGGCGACGCAGAAAACGATGCGCCCCTTCAACACCACTGTCTGACCATTCCAGTGACTGTTCGGGCGGCGCGGCGAACATGATAAACAGGCGCACTGTGTCAGCACCGTAGTGATTAATCAGCTCTTGTGGATCAACCGTGTTCCCCTTGGATTTTGACATCTTGCTGCCATCCTTGAGAACCATGCCCTGAGTCAGTAAACGCAAAAAGGGTTCATTGGACTTGACCAGCCCCAGATCGCGCATCAGTTTATGGAAAAAACGTGCGTAAAGCAGATGAAGAATGGCATGTTCAATACCCCCGATATATTGATCCACCGGCGCCCAGTAGTTGGCGTCGTTATCGAGCATGGCTGTGGTGCAATCCCGGCTGGCAAAGCGGGCATAGTACCAGGATGATTCCATAAAGGTGTCGAAGGTATCGGTTTCGCGTTCAGCGGCTTGTCCACATTGGGGGCAGAGGCACTCATAGAAGGCAGGCATTTTTTTAATGGGTGAGCCTATGCCATCGAACACAACGTCGGTAGGCAGTACAACCGGCAGTTCATTTTCAGGCACCGGCACCGGGCCGCATTGGGGGCAATTGATCATTGGAATAGGTGCGCCCCAGTAACGCTGACGCGAGACACCCCAGTCGCGCAAACGGTAATTCACTTTACCTTGCCCTTTGTTTTGTGCCACCAGATGGTCGGCGATGGCATTAAAGGCCTGTGAAGAACTCAGCCCGTTGAACGGATCTGAATGAATCAGTAGGCCGGTATCAACAAAAGCCGATGTGGAAAAATCCCAGGTCGAGCCATCAGCAGGGCTGATTACCTGCTGCACCGGCAATGCATATTTTTGCGCAAATTCCCAATCGCGCTGGTCGTGCGCCGGCACGGCCATGACGGCACCTGAGCCGTAGGACATTAAAACAAAATTGGCGACCCATACAGGAATAGGCTTGCCGGTAATCGGGTGAAGCGCCAGCAAACCGGTGTCCATGCCCTGTTTTTCCATGGTGGCAAGATCGGCTTCTGCGGTTTTGGTGTTGCTGTGGGCGCTAATAAACGCTTGCAGCGCCGGGTTTTGTTGCGCGGCGACCTGGGCCAGCGGGTGTTCAAAGGCAATGGCCAGATAACTCACCCCGAACAGGGTGTCGGGACGCGTAGTGAACACACTCAGCGAGCCCGTGTTGTCTGGCAAGGCGAATTGAACTTCTACACCTTCTGAGCGCCCGATCCAGTTGCGCTGCATGGTTTTGACTTGTTCAGGCCAGCCCTCAAGCTGATCGAGATCCCGGAGTAATTCTTCAGCGTAGTCGGTAATTTTAATAAACCATTGCGGGATTTCCCGACGCTCAATCAAGGCGCCTGAACGCCAGCCCCGGCCATCAATAACCTGTTCGTTGGCCAGCACGGTCTGATCAACCGGATCCCAATTCACGGTTGCGGTTTTTTTGTAGACAAGATCACGTTTGTACAGCTGGATAAAAAACCACTGTTCCCAACGATAATAATCAGGATGACAGGTGGCTATTTCGCGCGACCAGTCATAACCAAAACCCAGACTTTTAAGCTGTTGACGCATGTAAGCGATATTTTCATAGGTCCATTGCGCGGGCGGAACCTGATGTTTGATGGCCGCGTTTTCTGCGGGCAGACCGAAGGCATCCCAGCCCATGGGCTGCAGAACGTTTTTCCCCTGCATACGCTGAAAACGCGCCACGACGTCACCAATGGTGTAATTGCGCACATGGCCCATATGCAGCCTGCCGCTGGGATAAGGGAACATGGACAGGCAGTAAAATTTTTCTTTTGAACTATCGGGAGTGACGGCAAAGGTGTTGTGTTCCTGCCAATAGTCCTGGGCCGATTTTTCGATGAGATCGGGACGATAAGTCTCTTCCATTGCGTGTGTCTTTAACCTTGTTGTGTTAATTGGCAGGATGGGATAACGAAGGTGAATATAAGGCGACGAGTTTACCACCGGAGAGGATTTTTTTACTACTGCTCGCCATCAACACAGGTCTATTGGTGAAAATCGAAAGTTATACGGCCGTGTTTAACAGGGCGCGTCGGGATAAACGGTTTTGTCTTAATGTGGCAAGGCTTAGTCCTATCACAATTAAACCAGCGCCTGTTAGCACTGGGCGTGACCCCCAGTTCATAAAGGGCGTGTTACCTTGCATGGCAAGAACTTCACCATGCAGAGTGGTTTCAACGAAACTTGGTGCAATATGGGTAATGTGCCCCTGAGGATCAACAATGGCACTGATGCCATTGTTGGTGCCCCGAATGAGATAACGCCCGGTTTCAATAGCACGCATACGTGCCATTTCAAAATGTTGCGCGGGACCGATAGAACGCCCGAACCAACCGTCGTTGCTGATGGTGAGCAATACATCGGTATTACGACTGACTTGTGCGGTCAGATCAGGAAACAATATCTCATAACAAATGGACGGAGCAATGGTATAAGAACCGGCAAACAGGGGACGCTGATCCGAATTGCCACGGGTAAAACTTGACATGGGTAGATCAAAAAACTCAGTAATACCGCGCAGCTGTTGTTCAAAGGGAATAAATTCACCGAAGGGGACAAGCCGTTGTTTGTGATAAAGCCCATAGCCTGCACCTAATGCGCGGATGCTGTTATAAAAAAGCCACTCACCTTGCGCAGGTGTTTCCATATGGGCAAGACCGACAATCAAGGTAGTGTTACGTGCACGAGTTTTACGATCCAGATCGACCAGATAGTCGCGCACTTCGTGTTCAAACGCCGGTACTGCCGCTTCGGGCCAAATAATCAAATCACTGTGCGGGTTTGCTTCGGTGCGCTCGCGGTACAGATTGAGAATGGCCTCACGGAAATTCAGATCCCATTTTATTTCTTGGGGAATGTTGCCCTGAATAATGCTGACCGTCAGTGGTTTTGGATTTTTTAC
>DAIRVL010000222.1:0-3268 GCA_036802845.1 Pseudomonadales bacterium
GGTCTCCCGCGTCACAACCCGGATTTGAATTATTACGCACATAGTAATAGGCGGGCTGACCACCACTGATTGTACTGTCTCCCGTTTCAGGGGCATAGATAAAGACACCGGAATTTACTGAGCCGCTCAGCAAGGGATTCCAGACAAAACGAAAATTACTGCTTAGATCCACCGTTGTAAGCTGCTCTGCACTATATGCATCGGCCATAGTATTTCCAACATCCCCCGCACTGCTCGCAGTCGGTAGATGCAATTTTGCTGCAAAAAAATCGGCATCAGGGCGTGGATGACCGTTTCCATCCAAACCGGGACGGTAAACCACCGTCGGATCATAGGCCAAGGCATTCACCGTCACCGATTTTGCGACGGGGCGGGCACTCAAATGTCCAATCGTATCAGGAAAAAAACCCAAGGCCGTCGCAGCCCCGGTATCAAAGGTCAACACAAGATTAGGCGGCACCGAATTACTTAAAAAAAGCGGTTCTTTTTCTAACGTTAACTCGGTTTGCGCATGCAGTGCCTGGTTACAAACACCTCCGACACCCAAAAGCAGCGCAAAGACAACATCCCGTTTTTTTGTCATTGTGGTCAGGGTCATTTATATAAACTCCATCACGTATCAGCGATAACGGGTTAAAACAGTGGCCTGCAAGGTGCTTTCGACTTTATCGGTTCGACCCGCAGCGCGGGACATAATGACAAACGCTGTCCGGCCGCGATATTCTGCAAGTGCATCGGGGCTAAGATCATCAGCAATAAACGTGCTTTTTTCGATGACATAACGGGGATTGCTGGCCAAGCTGTAGTGTTTATCTACGGCATCGCTGTTGGAAGCACTCAAGCTTTGTGAATACATCGCTGTGTTTGTTTTGTCGTTCCACCAGGCGACTCTATCGTTGCCATAATTATCGAGATAATGCGCATTCTCGGTCACGGCCCCTTTTCCCCACAGGGGGATACTTGCCGTATCGGTCGATGTTAATTTGACTTGTACGGCGCTGACAGAGCCATTTAAATTCGCCGGATTATAAAGACTATCGCTTGCCTGAATTTGCTTAAGGGAAAGCCCCGCCTGCGCATGTTCTCCTGCCTTGCCTTCAACTATTTTCTGAGCTTCGATCAAAGCCGATTCAGCGCCGCTAAGCGCCAGTGTTTGATTACGTGTATTACTTACAATACGATTTTCAACCAGCGTGGTATTCATCGACGACAGGCCGAGCAAGGTGACCGCAATCATCAAAATCAGGCACAGCAGCAAAACACCGCCCTCTTGCCTGCAACCCAAACAATGTTTTTGATTAATAGCGCTCATCATATATTCCTGAGAAGTATCGTTTTCTCAAACACTTTGGTCTGAATGGAATCAAGCGAATCGGCCAGTTCCAGCCTGACCTGAACGCTATGCACACGCTCCCAGCCGCCTAAACCATTCACCTCTTGCGCACTGACATAGCGATTGACCGCACCATCACCTGTTTCATCAATACCATAAAAGAGCTGGAAATTTTTCACATGACTCACTAACGGTTGTGCATCTATGCTGCCACCCTGCGACTGCGATCGGCACATCAAAGCAGCGTCCTTATTGACGTAAAAACCCATTTGCACGGTGGTTTCAGACGCAAGTTTGACGCCGTTGCAGTTAGTCCAGTCGGAATTTTCTCCAGCGCTGGTTTTAGCGGTGACAAAACGCATAACTAACTGATCTGTCCCCTTTGCAGCGCTGGGTTGGTTTGGCGCAGGCGCACTGCTGTCATCAAAACCAAGCAAGGCATCACCCGTCGTAAACAGGGCATTAGGCCAGCTATCGTTTTGCGCCATGAAAAACTCGGTACGGTCGCCACTCACATCAGGGAAATAACCTGCCTGTTGTATCGATTTTTCCAGCACTTGCAAAGAAAAGCGGGCGTTTTCCTGAATTTCCGTCTGGCCCAGAATGGTTTTATCTGCCCGAACACTGGTGAGATAACTTTGAATAACCATAAGGCTGAGAAACAAGCCCAAAGTTAATGAAATCATCAATTCAACTAAAGAAAAACCGGTCTGGCATCGGGTTTTCGCCCTGAATAAAAAACCTGTCGCAGCGACAGGTTTTTTCTCTGAAACAGCTAAAGACCTTGAGTTCAAACAGATGTTCATAATTCGACCATCATACCCCAGCACAAAAGCTGATTCGCTTCCGAGCCACACTTGGTTTTGTCCAGCGTCTTTGCGGAGCGATGATCATCCCAGCGCAATGTAATAAGGTAACGGGTGGTATCACCCGGCAGATTTACCAGCTCGGCCGAGCCTTCGGGCAACTGCTGTTCTATGCGCTGAAACCATTCCGACAAATCCCAGGCGGCCATCTGCATCGGCGTACATGAGGCGGCCCGGCAATCGGGTGCATTGTTTGGTTTTGATTGTGCGGCGTAAGTCCCCTTGCGCGCTTCCTCACGATTGGCATACATACGCGCCGTGATATCACGACTGAGGATATCGGCCTGTGTTCTAAAATAGGCACGTTGATTGGATTTCAGGCTCTGCGTCTGCAAACTCATAACGCCCACGATGCCTAACGTCATAATTAACAGAGATACCAGCACTTCGATCAGGGAAAAACCCTGGGTGCGATTCATAGAATTCAGAATTAAAGACGACCTTGCTTTGCGCATAGACGCACAGCCTCACAGAGAATCTGCGTAGAGTAAGCTCAAGAATCAAACAATCTGCGCGATACTAACCTGAAGGGCTTTAATAAAAAAGGAAATTATTCCGATAACCAGGCGACAACTTTGCCTTGTGCGAGAACAAAATCAACGAGGCAAACGCAGCTCCTTGGGCATGGAAAATACAACGTCTTCTTTTTGGCCTTCGAGCTCTTGAACCATGCGCCCCCCCAGCCGCTGCAATTGTTCAATCACTTCCTGAACCAGGCGTTCCGGTGCCGAAGCGCCAGCGGTCACGCCCACTGTTTTCACTTCGTCCAACCAGTTTTTTTGAATTTCTTCCGCGCTATCAATCAAATAGGATACGGCTCCACAACGCTCGGCCAATTCCCGCAGTCGGTTGGAATTAGAGCTATTGGGCGAACCCACCACCAGCACCAGATCACATTCCAGCGCCAGTGTTTTAACCGCATCCTGACGGTTTTGCGTGGCATAACAGATATCATCTTTGCGCGGCCCGTTAATGGCCGGAAATTTTTGTCGCAAAGAGGCAATAATTTCTGCGGTGTCATCCACGGACAAGGTCGTCTGAGTCACATAACTGAGTTTTTCGGGATTAT
>DAIRVL010000223.1:0-3239 GCA_036802845.1 Pseudomonadales bacterium
ATGACCAGGTCACCAGCAGTGATGCAACACAATCGATCTATGCCATCTGGGATCGTTTGGAAAATACGCCGGCGCTTATTTTGCCCAAACATTTGCTCAAACAACATATTTTGGCCGAACAGGGAAGCTCGCAGGGTACGAGCGCACGCGTTGTCAGTCAGAATGCCATTACGTATTTTTCAGAGCAAAATCTACCCGTGACACCCGTCACCGAAGGTTATCTTGGTTGGACACTCGACTTGCCGCAGGGCGAACGTGTTATCGAAGCGCCAATGCTGCGCAGTGGTTTGTTGACTGTGTTAACCATGACTCCCGCGACCGATCCCTGTATGGCGGGAGCCAGCAGCTGGTTGATGGCGCTGGATGCCAGCAATGGCGGACGTTTATCCTTCCAGGCTTTTGATCGTGATGGTGATGGGCTGATTAATGTGCATGATTTGATCACGCATGACAACGAGCAACTGAGCACCTCGGGCTGGCAAGATAACTCCCTGGGTTTATTAAGTGCGCCCGTGGTGCAGCATGATCGCAATAGCAACATGGATCATATCTCAGTCAGCAGTTCGCGCGGCAACGTAAGCACACTTAAAATGCAAACGCCGCAAGGGGCTGTTGGTTTAAAAGCGTGGCGACGACTTCGCTAAAACCCAAGGCAAAGACCATGCACAAGCAAATCGCCCCCATGTTTTACGGGCAAAAGTTAAAACGCGTGAAAGGTTTTACGCTGATAGAAATGATGATTGTGGTGAGCATTATTGGAATTATTGCCGCCTTTGCTTTTCCCAGTTATCAAACACATGTAATGAAAAGCCGTCGCGCCGATGCCAGAGCAACCCTGCTCTCGCTGGCGCAAGCCATGGAAGAGCGCTACACCAACACTATGGATTACAGTTCAGCATTCTTGGGCAGCGCAAGCGGTGCTATTTTTCCTGCTGAAGCACCTCTGGAAGGACGTGCCAAGTTTTATGATTTGCTTATTGATGCAGACGAAACCACACCGCGTTATTTTCTGCTCTGGGCCAAAGTCAAAGCAGGTGGCGCGCAAGCAGACGATGTCTGTCACGCCCTATGGGTCGACAGCAGCGGCAAACGCGGTGCGGTTAATGCCAGCGGTGCTGCTGAAAATCAGTGTTGGGATTAACACAAGCGCTAAATCTATTTTCTACTGAATGGATACGCGTCCTGTTCGCGCCACCACGACTTTTTGGGTCATAGTGCTGTCACTGCCTAGCAGGGTAAAACTGCCATTTTGTGCGGAATTCAAGGTAATGCCGTCCGCCTGAAACTGCACTTGCGTACTGGGCCCACCAAATTTGCTTAGACTGATTTTACCCGCCTGGGTATTAATGGGTACGGCGCGAATGCCGACCGTGCCCCAAGTGCCTGCCGTAGGCACGGTAGTGCCACGAAAACTGATGAAATGCCCCGAGCTACCTTGCGCAAGATAACTCTTGCACTGCAAACCGTCGGCTGACAAACACGTAGAAACCTGCGTCCCTTCACTGATTGCCACCGAGCGTGCTTCCTGTAGCCCGCTGTAAAGCGTGTGCGCCGAGGCACTGATACGACGTTTATTGAGCAAGTTCGTAAAGCTGGGCATGGCCAAGGTGGTGATAATGGCGACCACCGCCAGCGTGACAATGGCTTCAACCAGGGTAAAGCCCGTATTCTTTTGCGGCTTCATGGAGTTCTCTTATGGATTCTGTGACGATGCAGTTCTATAGACAACGCGGTGCTATGACAAAGCTGCACTATGACAAAGCCAGTGCAGTTTGTTATAAACGTGGATAATGTTCAACTGAACAAATCCACGAAAACTCACTCGCCTGATAACACTGAACAGGTCCGAACAATGGCAGACAAAATACGATGACTGACTTTGCAGTGGTAGGGGGTGGCATCATCGGCTTGTTGCTGGCACGGCGTTTGGCGCATGCGGGTGCAAACGTGACCCTGTTTGATCGTCAGTCCCTGGGGCGTGAATCATCCTGGGCCGGTGGTGGCATTCTGTCTCCGCTGTATCCTTGGCGCTACCCCGACGCACTCAATCAATTGGTCGATTGGCACAGCACGAATTTTCAGCAATTAGCACAGGCGCTTTGGGTGGAAACCGGTATAGATAGCGAAGTCAATTGTTGTGGTGTGAATATGCTTAACGCCAGCGATGAAAACGCCGCGCTGGACTGGGCCAGTCACACTGAAGGTGCCAAAAGTGGTTTGCAGCTCATGACTGTTGATGCGTTGTTGGCGCAGGAGCCTTTATTAGGCGAGCACACAGGCATTAATTCGGTGCTAACGCTGCCGCACGTGGGCAATGTCCGTAATCCACGTTTATTAAAAGCCTTGTTGAAAAGTCTTGAAAACACCCCGAATGTCACACTCAAAGCCGACTGCGCCGTGCAGTCTTTTATTCACCAAGGCTCACGGGTGATTGGTGTGAATACCTCACAAGGGGCTTGTTATGCGGATGAGAGCATTGTAGCGGCCGGAGCCTGGAGCGCTGACCTGCTAAAGACGCTTAATGTAAGCTTGCCCGTGTATCCGGTCAAAGGGCAAATGCTGTTGATTAAAGCTCGCCCCGCCTTACTCAACAGCGTGATATTAACCGGGGCGTGTTATTTAATTCCCCGTAACGACGGCCGGATTCTAATTGGCAGCACGGTAGAACAGGCCGCCTACGATAAAACCCCTACCGCCGCTGCCAAACAGCAACTGCTTGCGGCTGCTTATCACGTGGCGCCAGCATTGGCGCGTTATCCTCTTGAGCATCATTGGGCCGGTTTGCGCCCCTCTTCGCCAGAAGGTATTCCCTTTATTGGACGTTTGCCCGAGTGGCAAGGCATCAGTCTTTGCACAGGCCATTTTCGTAATGGCGTGGTCACGGCACCCGAATCGGTGAATCGATTGGTGACGCAGTTGATCAATAATGCGTGACCTGGAAATAAAACCACAATAGAAAGATTGTTCTTGCGCGATGTTTCCCGTTGAATCGGCCACAGGCAGGCGCCTTTTTGTTCACACAAAGTAAACGCAGGCGTCAAGCGCGAATGGTGTAAGAAAATGGCATTGTCAGGTTGTTTTTTCTGTGGTTTTATTCGGCTTGTGTAACGCGATATTGAAGCAATTCACGCAAGTGCATTGTTGAATGGTTTCAATTATGCGCTGAAACACAGAGTGGATTTTTTATAAGCGATAACGTTAATTTTACGTTCAAATCGTCCCTTTGAATGTTAGGAGAA
>DAIRVL010000224.1:0-3214 GCA_036802845.1 Pseudomonadales bacterium
CAAGCCATTCCACAGATGTACCTAAACGCTCACCTTTTTCGCTAAGGGCCGGATTCGCCAAAAATGACATTGAACGTCCACCCACCACAAACTGAGCCTTATGGGTTGTTGATAAGGTTTGAAGCAGGCGACGCTGATGCGAAGGATTTTTATGGAAAATATCAATATTTTTTCCGATCAAATGATTCGCATCAAATGCACTCAAGTCTTTTCTCAGATCGGATTCAACCGATCGCATTAATTTTTCAACTGCTTTGTTCATATAAATAATATTCAAATCACCATCAGCCACCATGACATTCGCAGACACGGCATCCAGAGTTTGCTTAAGGCGCGCATTGGTATCGGATATCAGTTTTTCGGCCTCCGTACGTTTTAATTCTTCCGTTCTATCAGCCCACTCAACAACCGTACCCAAACGCTGGCCCTTTTCATCTTTTACGGGCGTTGCAATAAGATCAAAGGTACGCTTACCAACTTTAATCCGTGATTTAAATGCCTGGTCGATTTTGCTGACAAGATTACGTTGATGTGATGGATTTTTATGGAAGACATCTACATTTTTACCTAACAGATCATTTGATCTGAAGTTGGGTATTTCCTGTTTCAAATCCGATTCAGCGTCTTTAAACATGTTCTGAACTGCATTATTCATATAAGTAATTGTCATATTATTATCTGCAATCATGACGTTTGTTTCACAGACATCAAGCCCGCTTTTAATAACAAGCGCCGCGCTGGCAATAGAACGCGCATTTTCTATTTCGAAATTAAGTTTGGTCTGAACTGAATGCACCATTTGCATCAGTTTACCTATTTCATCATCTTTTTTAAGATTCAATGTATTATCAAATTTTCCCGCCATAATATTCTTGAAAACCTGCAACATGGCAGCAACATCATTTAATACAAAACGATTGATGAAAACATAAACTCCCATCGAAAATAACACAAAACAAAACACCATAACCTCGATGGAATGTTCGTAAATATCATTCATTTCGAGTATGGAATTTTTTGCCATTGAATGTTTAACGCCCTGCAGTTCAGAACGCAATTTTATACATCTTTCTAGTAATTGTTTATTCCAGAGAGTGTTATCGATACTTAACGTCATATTGGCTTGTTTATTAGCCAAAAATTCTGACCTCGTTTGTCCAATATTTTTCTCAAACGAATTGAGTGAAGTCACAAAACCTGCCAATGCTTTCTTTTCATTTTTTTGAAGAGCTTCTATTTCTTCGTACTGAGATAAACTTTCTTTCAATCCGTCGAGAGACTTTTTGGTTTCACTAAGCGAAGATTTAGAGCCAGTTTCAAGATAAGTGTTAAACGAAGTAACAAGCACACCATGGCTGATTTCATCTTTAATTTTTTCTAACAATGATTCTCGCAGCTCAATAGCACTGCTCCATTTCTCCCATTGTTGATACTCATTCATCATCAGTTTGTAATTGAAGCCCACAGCAACAATGAATAGTAAGGATATAACACCCATTAAACTTGATAACTTTGTAGTTAAGGTCATTTTGTCCACGGCCATCTGTAGCCTCCTTTTAATTGAAATATGCACCTGCTTACCATCACGCATATCTCGATACAGAGATTCTGCGGCTGAAATTTGTTCACGCGATGGTTTTTTTCGAACAGACATGTACGCCACAATACGGCCATCATTCCATACCGGAATAACTCGCGCGTCGACCCAATAAAAATCACCGTGTTTGCTTTTGTTTTTAACCAGACCCACCCAGGGCTTTCCTTGTCCGACCGTGGCCCATAGATCCTTGAATGCCGCCGACGGCATGTCTGGATGACGAACTATATTATGCTGACTACCGATAAGTTCTTTTTCTGAAAAACCACTGACCTCAACAAAATCCTTGTTAACAAAAATTATTTTTCCGGTAAGATCGGTTTTTGAAACCAGCGTTTGATGCTGCTCCAAAACGATTTCCTGGCTAGCCATTTGGACTCTCGAATCCATAGCGCACATCCTTGTTTAAACCCTTACTCTATTATTGGTAAATCACATTTAATTCAGCATAGCGCAGTAATTGACATTGCAATTGCGCCAGTCAGATTTAATTCGAGAGAAGTGAATGAACTTGAAACGAAGGGAGGGTATTTAATTAATCCGTACATCTATCATAGATGACAACAGACAGTAACAGACACGCCACTCATTCAATCAATTACAGCAAGAAGTGGGATTTGAAAGACGAGTATATATACACACTTATTGAAATCACGTAACGCGGCTTAAACGAAAGCAGTAGCATAATAACAATGCTATCAATGCCATCCCGTCGATAGCGCCACCGCCTTTGGCTGGTCGTTGAACGACAGCGTCTTGAATTAACATTGGGTACAATGCATTAATGCCACTGATATCATCGGCACTGAGAGAATCAAGACTACTTTCTCTTGAGTTCATGAGCGCATGCACCTGTTGACCATTCTCATCAGGATGCGTCAAACCTGCAACATGACCTAATTCATGCAAAATAACACGTTGAAAATCATTTATCGGTGTGCCATCTGGCAGATATTGCACCGGCCCACGGTACACCCTCCAGTTTTTTGTATTGTTGACAACAATACTGGCACCCACAATTGCAGCACTCACTTCGTCGTTTGTTTGGCTGATTTGATAGGTAATTTGCGTGAGCGCCAACACGTCATCACTCCAAGGGCTGCCGCAATACGTATATCCCCACGCAGCAATGCTATTGTTACTCTGATATTGATCGCTGCATGCATCTAATAGGTTATTGGAATACGATGCAGTCCATGAAAGACTATCAGCGATATTGTTCCATTGAACCGTAGCCTGATAGGCCACTTCGTTCCAACTAACGCCTTCAATAAATGGTGCGTCATTGGTATCAAAATCCAGGGTTATATTAAGCGTATTGCTAGTCCATACAACAGGTGCCTCACTTGAGGCACGTGTTGAGCTGGTTTCAGCTAACGTTGGTGTTCCATTTTGCTGAGTAAGTAAAAAAAAATAGGAATACGCCATTGCACTCCCTGAATGAACAAGCGCGAATACAATCACCGTCAGGTTTAAAAATAATTTCATAAGACGCCTAACTGCTTTAAATGAGCTTGAATGTTTTACTCGGATAATGTATTAAAAAAATAAGCCTATTGATTTTTAAGAACATTTACCGCCCTTCTACCACTTTCAGCTTAAACTTACGTAGATTCC
>DAIRVL010000225.1:0-3186 GCA_036802845.1 Pseudomonadales bacterium
AAAGATATGGGAATCTTTTTCACCCAAGCGGCGCTGGTGACTTTTGGTGGTGCCTATGCGGTGCTGCCTTATGTGTATCAGGGCGGTGTTGAGCACTACCAATGGCTGACAGGCACGCAAATGATGGATGGTCTGGCGCTGGGTGAGACCACGCCGGGGCCGTTGATTATGGTAGTGTCTTTTGTTGGTTTTGTCGGTGCATGGACAAAGCAAATCTTTGGGCCAGAGGCCTTGTTTCTGGCTGGATGCGCCGGTGCGCTGGTGGCCACATTTTTTACTTTTTTGCCGAGTTTTGTGTTTATTCTGGCCGGTGCACCTTTAGTGGAAGCAACTCATGGTGATCTCAAATTCACCGCACCCTTAACCGGCATCACTGCCGCTGTGGTTGGTGTGGTGTTAAACCTTGCCCTGTTTTTTGGCTGGCACGTGCTCTGGCCCGAGGCCACCGAAGCGACACCCTTTGCGGGCAAGTTCGAGTGGTTTTACAGCGTAATTTCTGTGTTTGCTTTTATTGCCTTATGGAAATACCAACAGGGTGTGATAAAAGTTCTTGCCGTCTGCGCCGCGCTGGGACTTGTTTATTCCTGCATCGTTTGATGCAGGCAGTGTTGATTTCAATAGGCCAGATGAAACAAGGCATCACCTTCATAGACTAACGGCAGCTTGCTGCGGCCGATCACAATGCCTGTTTCAGGGGCTATGACCTGGTATTCATTTTTCCCCAGCGGGTCGGCAATCACGCCCAGCACACAACCTTTTTCGCAACGGGCACCGAGCCGGACAAAAACACGTAAAATACCGCTGTAGGGTGCTCGCACCCAGGCGGTGTTGGATATCAACGTGACCGGTGTGCCGGTATTTTTTTTGCCGGTTTTTTTGCTTTCGGGCAGCATGCCCAGCGCGCGCATGACATTTTGAATACCCTTCACGCCGATGCGAATGGCGCTTTCATCAAAACGTAGGGCTTCGCCACCTTCGTATAACAAAATGGGGGTTTTGCTGTCATCACCGGCCTGACGTAATGAGCCGTCGCGGATTTTGGAATCAATAATCACCGACACGCCGCCAAAGGCCAAACAGAGTTTTTTTAATTCGGCATTGCCCAGGTCAGCACGAATTTGTGGCAGATTTTCACGGTGGCGTGCGCCGGTGTGCAGATCAATGCCGTGGGTCGATTTGCTGACGATTTCGGTCAGAAAGGTATAGGCCATACGGCTGGCTAAGGAGCCGGTGCTGCTGCCGGGAAAACTGCGGTTAAGATCACGGCCATCGGGCAGATAGCGGGAGTGGGTAATAAAACCGTGAACATTAACGATAGGGATGGCAATTAACGAGCCGCTGATTTGTTGCATTTGTTTTTGTTTGACCAGTCGGCGGATGATTTCAACGCCGTTTAATTCATCGCCGTGAATGGCGGCGCTGATAAATAAATTCGGGCCGGGTTTTTTTCCGTTAATAACATGAATGGTCATTTCAACGTTTTTGTGGGTGGCCATGGCGGCCAGGGGCAGGTCAATGGTGGCTTGCTGCCCCGGCTTTACGTCAACGCCGGCGATGGTGATGGTGTTATTTTGCATGTGTGTTGACTGTTCCAACGTTAGATCACCCCTTGCCTTTGGTTTTGGTGTGATTTGGTTTGGCATGACTTTCGATGTATTCAATGATGGCTCCGGCAATGTCCTGCCCTGTTGCGGTTTCAATGCCTTCAAGGCCGGGTGACGAGTTAACTTCCATCACCAAGGGGCCACGTTGTGCGCGTAAGAGGTCAACACCGGAAACACGTAAGCCTAAGGTTTGCGCCGCTTTAATAGCAGTTTTTCGTTCAAGGGCCGTGAGTTTGGTGATTTTCGCCGAGCCGCCGCAATGCAGGTTGGAGCGAAATTCACCCACCTGCGCGGTGCGTTCCATGGCGGCAATTACCCGGTTGCCAATCACAAAACAACGGACATCACGTCCGCCGGCTTCTTTGATAAATTCCTGCACCAAAAAGTCGGCTTCCAGTTCACGAAAGGCATCAATCACACTTTCGGCGGCTTTGCCGGTTTCGGCCAGCACCACGCCGCGGCCTTGTGTGCCTTCGAGTAACTTAACCACCAGCGGCGCGCCGCCGACGAGTTTTATCAGGTCTTTGGTGTTGTCGACATGGTGGGCAAAACCGGTGGCAGGCATGCCGATGTCTTTGCGTGAGAGTAATTGCAAGGCACGCAGTTTATCGCGCGAGCGCCCCAGTGCCACCGATTCGGTCAGGCAAAAAACGCCCATCATTTCAAACTGGCGAATCACGGCGGTGCCGTAATTGGTGATGGATGCGCCGATACGGGGAATGATGGCATCAAAACCTTCGAGTTTGCTGCCTTGATAGCGCACCACCGGTTTGGAGGCGGTAATGTCCATGTAGCATTTCAAGGTGTCGATCACGTGCATGCTGTGGCCACGTTTTTCGCCTGCTTCAACCAGTCGTTTGCTTGAATAGAGCTTGGGGTTTCGCGAGAGTATTCCTATCTTCATGAGTAAATTCCTACACCTTCGTGGTGTTTTTTGCCGCAGGGCGGCGTAATAAATAAGAGCGCCCCGGATCAACCATAAAACGTCCTTTGAGTGCATTGCGCCCCAGCAGCATACGAAAACGCATGGTTTCCCGATCGGTCAGTGTCACTTCGCATTCAAAGGTGTCATTGCCGACGGTGATAGGAGTGACAATGACGTAACGTTGTTCGTCGTAGCCGCCGGAATTTTTTACCCGACGTTGTTCCAGTAATTTTGCATGACACTCAACGGTTTTAACCTTGCTGTTTTGGCTGGGATGAATGCCAAATTTCACCCATTGTTCGTTATCAGCGTTGGTATAGGGTTCTACATAATAGGCATGCAGCGCACAGGTTTTAGCCCCGGTATCGACTTTTGCGTCAATGGCATCAATATGCAGGGCTGGCAATTGCACCCATTCGCGCCAGCCCACACAGGGTTTGACTTTTTTCATGTTACGCTTCCTGTTATGGGGGCTTCATTTTAAATTGTTAGCCGGTGTTTTTGGCGTTGCGTCCGATGACTTATTCTAAAATAGCCAATAAAACCTTGGCCTGTATTTTTTTACTGCTACGAATATCACATATAGTCTTCGTTGCACGTTCGAGAGCCTTTGCTGCTGCACAAAAACTGCTATGCTACAACGCAGTTATTTCCGGA
>DAIRVL010000226.1:0-3135 GCA_036802845.1 Pseudomonadales bacterium
TGAGTTTGGGTTTTTTTGCGGCAACAGTTGCCACAGAGCCGGGCTATCGGCTGCTTGTAGCCAGCATAATCGCCATGCCGATTTATCTGCTGCTTAGTGCGGTATTTAATAGGGAATGGTTGCAGGCAATGTGGCAATTGTTGACACGTCGTAATCAAAGTGAAAATAAAGCAGCATGAATGCACAACTTAAAAAAGCCGTTATTTTTGCCCCTTTCTGGAATCAGCCCGGACACGTGGGTAATTACCGTGTCGACCGTTTTATACGCTGGTTGTCAGCGCAGGCGTTTGAGATTGTGCTTATCCGTGCCGGATCACACACGCAAAGTTGCCAAAGGCCATGGGGGATTGAAGTGACCATTAAAGACCCGCTCGGTCTTTATCGTGACCCCTTGCCCGGTGGCAACGAAGTTACAAAACGCACACCCAATAAATTACGTCGCCTGCTGGCGTACGCAATGTTCAGCCCCGACCCTGGCCTTGTCTGGGCAAATTATGCAGCAAGACACCCTATGGTTTTGGCGCAAGCGCGTGATGCCTCTTTTGTGTTGTCTTCAAGCCCGCCCGAATCAGCACACGTGGGTGCCGCCTTGCTTGCCAAAATATTAAAAACCCGTCTTGTTATTGATATGCGTGACGGCTGGCTTGATGAACCACTCAAACCACTTTTGCAAAACTCTGCTTTTCAACGCTGGCGAGAAGGGCGGCTGGAAAAAAAAATTCTCAAACAAGCCGATACGATTTTTGTCACCTCAGAACTTTGGTTAGACCTTTTGGCGCATCGTTTGCCCTTTGTTGAAAATAAAATACACCAGCTGACCAATGGTTACCCGCGCAGTGAGCTCTTTGATTTGTCTTCCCCAAAAAAACGTTTACCCCATAAACCCATTCACCTGGTACATGCAGGGCGCTTTACCGGTTCAAGTTTGTTGCGCAAGGTTAGCTACTTACTTTCTCCTTTGTGGATGGGGCTTAACGACACAAGTCCTAAAGGAATAATTACCTTGTTGGGAGAGCTGGAAGAACAAGACAAAAAAGAGATCATGCCCTGGCAAGAAAAATTTGCCACCAAAGGTTGGAACATAGCGTTGATGGATGCCTTGCCACGCGCACAAATGATGGATTTTCTCGTGCAGGCCGATGGTTTGTTATTGTTATCTGCCTCGCACGCTGCTATTCCCAGTAAACTGTACGAATACCTTTTATTGCAAAAGCCCATTTTTACTTCAACACCAAAAAATAGCGCCACCTGGAAAATTGGTGAAGGTCTTGAGCAAATTTTTGTCGTAGATTATAGCCAGCCAAAAAAGGAAGCCGCTGAATCATTTCTGTCCGCTTGCCTGAATACCGAAAAAAAATATGCCATTCCTTCGCAATTCAGTGAAGAGGCATTGTCGGATATTTTTATAAAGAGTTTGTCAGTATGAGGGTTAGGTTTGGATTGTATGATTATTTGCCGCAAGCAGACATGAGTAAGATTTTTATCACAGGAAAGAATTTTTATCAATCAAAAAGGTTTTTGTACCTGAATGTAAAAGAATTTCTGATATACAAATTTAGCGAAATTTCAGAGCATTATTTCTTCAGGTTTGTATTGCCATGATTTCAATTTTAAATAAAGAAAGGTTGATTAAATTACTTGTTACGACAATGTTTATTAGTCTGGCTCTTGATATGGGTGGTGACTTTGGTATACGTAATATTGTATTACCAATCTGTGCATTGTTGTTGGTATCTATATTTGGCATATCATTTCCAAAAATCGCGTTCTTATTTTTTGGACTTCTTGTTGTTTATCCGTCCATATTATTACTCGTTGGATTGCTTTCTAATGCGGACTTGTCTATTGCAACATCACAGATTAAATCTACTGTTTTGGCATTTTTAATTTATATATTGGTATTTCATATTCCTTATGAGGTATCAACGAAGGCCCTTTTATTTTCTTTGTTTTTAGTAGCGCTATTAGCGATTGGTTTGGCTATAGGTTTAATCTTTGATTTTAATTTTGTAACTAGTTTCTTATCGTCGATGGCAGAAATGAAAGGTGGGTACTTCGGTGCGCGAGCTACTGGTTATGATGCAACTATCCCAAATGTGTATTTCAAGGCAACTTTGTTTTTTGTTCCTGCATTTGTATATGCATTATTCACAAGAAATTATTTGATGGCTTTCGTTTTTTTTACAGCATTAATTGCAGCAGTTTCAAAAACTGGAATTATAGTTACAGGTTTTATTGCGATGGTTTATTTTATTTTTAATAAAAATGTTAGGGGAGCGATTATAGTTAGTATGTTGTTAATAGCTGCAATTGTTTTTATTTATAACTCGCCATTATTTAATTTATTTGAATCTGTTATTAATGATTCTAAGACTGTTAATGTGCGCCAAGGCCACTTTGAATCCCTTATCAGTCTATGGTCAGAGTATCCATTAAATCTTTTGTTTGGATTTGGCTTGGGAACGTCATTCTATTCATCAGGGGCTGGTAACTTCGTTTCTAACATAGAAATTGATCATTTTAATGTTATTCGTAAATATGGGTTATTTTGGTCGCTTGTTTTTTTTATTTTAGTATTATCTGTTGCATACACAGCTATGAAAAATAGGCAGGCAAAGATTCGAGGTATGGGGTGGGGATTATTGTTCGCTTTTATTGTTTGTGGGACAAATCCGGTATTGATAAGTCCTCTGTTTTTCCTATTTTTATTCTTAACAATGTCTGCTAATCATCAGTCTTTAATAAGAGGTTGGTAATGAAAGTTGCAGTGCTTCTAGCAACATATAATGGTGAGAAATATATTCATTATTTTCTGGATAGTTTGGTGGAACAGAATTACAAAGAATTCGAATTAATTGTGCGTGATGATGGTTCAACTGATAACACCATGAAAATAATAAATTCTTATTCTAATAGATTAAGAATTACCACTCTAAATGCTGATGAGAGATTAGGTGCGGCAAAAAGTTTCATAAGGTTGTTGCTTGAGGTTAAAGGAAATTTTGATTGTTATATGTTTGCAGATCAAGATGATTATTGGCATTTAGATAAAATTCATAGGGCTCAAGAAAAATTGACTCAGCAAGACTCTAGTTTTCCAGTTATGTATTTTGCTGGTTTGGAGTTGGTAGATTC
>DAIRVL010000227.1:0-3059 GCA_036802845.1 Pseudomonadales bacterium
TAGCGACTTCAGTGACAACATCGACAAGATTACTGGCTTGGTGTTGCCGGGCATGGATACCGACACTTGTTATTTGTCTGCTTTTTTATGGTGCGACTTTGCACTGGTTAAGCCTGGGGCTTCCTGGTGCGGGTTATCCCAAAAACTTGCACCTGATTGGCTGGCGAACCTTTGGCAGAGAGATGGAGCAGATAATCACTAAACTAGAACAGGAAACAGGTGAAAAAATACTGGTTGTGGGCATGGACAGAAACAAAATTGCCAGTGGATTGGCTTTTTATCGCACTCAATATATTGAAACGCACAAGGAAAAAACATCTCATGTGCCGGCCTTGCAAACGGCCAGCGAGCATCTTTTCGCTAGCGTCGGCTTGATGTACGAGTTCTGGTTTCCTTTGGCGCAGCAACATGGCAAAACATTGTTGCTCGTCAGCAATGATAGAACTAATTTACAGACGAACAGGGTGCTTGAGCGCGTCAAGACTGCAGGTGAAATCGCGGAGGTCATCGTTTCAAAAAATGGCCAGCCAAGCGGACGTTACTATTATCGGTTGGTTAAAGGCTATCAAGAGAAATCAACAACTAATGAGCCCTCTGACACGAGTGATAGCGGCTCTTCCGAGTAATTATTTTTTGACCATACATGTCTGCTGCTAAATCTTTTTTTGCGGTTCCCGCTGTCAAGCTGTTTTTGCGCGCTTTGGTAACAACAACCATACTGGTATTCATTGTCCGTTCGATCAATGCGCAGCAGGCATGGGATGTCATGGTGAATGCGCGAGCTGATTTACTGGTCGCCGCGCTGGTAATGCAGTTTGCCAGTACCGCAATTTCAGCTTATCGCTGGCAGCTGATTATGCGCAACCTTCAGTTTGGCCAGTCGTTCACCTTCTATTGGCGCAGCTATTTCAAGGGGATGTTCTTTAATCAGGGGTTGCCAACAAGCATTGGTGGCGATGCTATTCGGGTACTGGATGTCGCTGGTCGCGGGTTTCGCAAGCGCGATGCGCTGTATGGCGTGGCGATTGATCGAATTGCGGGGCTGGGGGCATTGATACTGCTAACGCTTGTCGCCTATGTCTTTAATCGTGCGTTACTTCCCTTGCCGGTGTATCGACTGATGTTGCTGATTACTTTACTGAGCCTGTTGGGAATAACCAGTCTGCTCGTGTTAAAACGACTTTCCTGGCTCGATCGCTATCCGCAACTGGCTTATGTAAAAGCTATTTCAGGTCTTCTTGATCTGGCTTTTTCTCACAACCGTTTTATGTTGCTCATTTTGTCGATACTGGTACCAAGTTTCGCCATGCTGGGTTTTTATGCCACGGGATGGGCGCTTGGTTTACGCTTTGATCTAATGACTTATTTTGCTATTGTGCCGCCAGCACTGGTGTTAACGATTATTCCGGCATCTATTGCAGGTTGGGGGGTGCGCGAAGGCGCTTTAGTTGGCTTGTTTTCCTTGATCGGCGCCGACAAAACTATCGTGCTGATGATGTCGCTGCTGTATGGCATAACGCTTATTATTGTGAGCATCCCGGGATTGATTGTTTTTCTTCAAGGTCGACAACGGGTACAAACACAGCGCGCCGATAGCTAGTTTTTCTCTGCGCATCTTCAGTGGCCAAAAAATTGGACTGTGTCTGACTATGAAAAATTACCGCATCAGCCTAGATAACTCCGCGCTACTCCAGGGTCGCTGGGATTGGTCCAAGCTTATTGTCTATCACATCATCGCCATGCTGCTACTCATCAGTTGGTTATGGCAACCCACTCGCGCGCTATGGGATCAGCTGGATATTCGAATATTCCATCTTCTAAACGCACCACTTGCCAACCACAGCACATGGGCATACTTCTGGGCTTTGGGCAGTATGCGATTAGCCGATATGGCTGTTGGCTTGATCATGCTGGGGTTTCTGATCAAAGGAAACTGGCTCTTTGCCAAAGACCAAGTGCGCACGGCACTGTTTGCATTTTTATCGGTTTTGTTTTTGTTGCTGGTTATCCGCACTGGACTATTTGCACCCCTGGTCAAGGCCATGCACTGGCAGCACGAAGGCCCGTCGCTGGTGCTGGATGGGGCAGTGCGTCTGGGTGGGCTTTTCCCTGATTGGGATCGGTTTTCGCATATCAAAGACAGCTCAAACAATAGCTTTCCGGGTGATCATGCTTCTGTAATGGTGCTTTGGGCGATGTTTCTCTATCCGTTCACCAAGCTTTTGCAGCGTGTGCTGATCTGGCTATTAACCGTTATTTTTTTGTTACCCCGATTAGTTGCCGGCGCACATTGGGGCACGGATATTTTCATTGGGGGGGTGTTTCTCAGCCTGATCGCGTTTAGCTGGGGTTTTTATACTCCGTTTGCAGCGTGCAGCGTCCGCTGGCTCGAACGGTTTTTTGCCCCTGCTTTTCGTTTTCTGCAAAAAATTCCCGGATTAAATCGCATCAGCTTGATAGCCGGGCATTAGCTCTTTTTTAGAAGATGCAGCATGGCTCTTGAAAAATAAGCCAAGCTGCCCCAGCTATCCTGTAATTCTTTTGAAAGGGATAGCAATGCGCCTCGATAAGCTCACTACCAAATTTCAGCAAGCACTGGCCGATGCACAAAGCCTGGCCGTGGGTAACGACCAGCAATTCATCGAACCGCAACATTTGCTGTTGGCACTGTTAAATCAGGAGGATGGTGGCACGGCTTCCTTACTCTCACGTGCTGGCGTTAATGTAAGTGGGCTAAAACCAACCCTGAGTAAAGCGCTTGAGCGGTTGCCAAAAGTCGAGGGGCATGGTGGAGAGGTGTCCATTGGTCGCGACCTGAACAATCTGCTCAATGTGACCGACAAGGAGGCGCAAAAGGCGGGTGATCAGTTCATTGCTTCAGAGATGTTTTTACTCGCCGTGGCTAGTGACAAGGGTGAGGCGGGCCGCTTGCTGAAAGAAGCCGGGTTGCAACGCAAGGCGCTAGAGGATGCGATTCAAACAGTGCGTGGCGGGCAGAATGTCGACTCGCAGGAGGCCGAAGGCCAGCGCGAGGCGTTGAACAAGTACACGCTTGACCT
>DAIRVL010000228.1:0-3057 GCA_036802845.1 Pseudomonadales bacterium
GCCCGACAGCTTATGACTGCGCCGGTTCAAACCCTGCCAGAGACCGCCATGGCCTCTGATGCCTGGACCCTGTTTCAACACAACCCCTTTCACCATATCCCTATCGTTGATGAACATGGGCAGTTGATTGGCATTCTGACCGACAACGACCTTTTGACGCTCAGCTCCACACTGACACAGTCACAGGCATTTAATCCGGCGACAACGCAGGTGAAACAGATCGCACAAACGCAGGTGATTTCCAGCTCAGCCACCACCGGTATTCGTGAGCTGGCGGACTTGATGGTGACACGTCGCGTGGGCTGTGTGCCCATTGTGAATGATCAGCATCAGGTTGAAGGCATAGTCACGCGCACAGATATCTTGCGGGCACTGGTGCAGCAAGCGCCTATCGAGCTATGGGTTTGAGTGCCCGCAGGCCTGTAAACACACGATTTATGGCTTCTTGCTAGGCGATAAGGACGGTCTTGGGTTAAAATTCGGCGTTTTATGTCCACTTCCCAACTGCCTTGAGGGCTGTCTCATGTTTAGCCGTACGACCACTCTTGCTGAGTTTGACCCAGAAATAGCCACTGCAATCAACAAGGAAGCACAGCGTCAGGAGGCTCATATCGAACTGATTGCCTCTGAAAATTACGCCAGTCCTTGTGTTATGGAAGCGCAGGGTTCGGTGCTCACCAACAAATATGCCGAGGGTTATCCCGGCAAACGTTATTACGGCGGCTGTGAGCATGTTGATGTGGTCGAACAATTAGCCATTGATCGCGCCAAAAAACTCTACGGTGCCGATTACGCCAACGTCCAGCCGCACTCAGGCTCACAAGCCAATTCTGCGGTGTATATGGCACTGCTTCAGCCCGGCGACACGGTATTGGGCATGAGTCTGGCCGACGGCGGCCACCTGACCCACGGTGCCAAGGTGAGTTTTTCCGGCAAGATTTATCATTCGGTGCAATACGGGTTAAACGCCGAAACCGGTGAAATTGATTATGAACAGGTTGAGCAACTGGCCCGCACCCATAAACCCAAAATGATCATGGCCGGATTCTCAGCTTATTCGCAAGTGGTCGATTGGCAGCGTTTTCGTACCATTGCTGACGAAGTGGGCGCTTATCTGGTGGTCGACATGGCTCATGTGGCCGGCTTGGTCGCCGCCGGTCTTTATCCCAACCCGGTACAGATTGCCGATGTCACCACATCCACAACGCATAAAACCCTGGGCGGGCCGCGTGGTGGCTTAATTCTGGCCAAGGCCAATGAAGAGATTGAGAAAAAACTCAACTCGGCCGTTTTTCCCGGCGGTCAGGGCGGCCCCTTGATGCATGTGATTGCGGCCAAAGCCGTTTGTTTTAAAGAAGCCATGAGCGATGACTTCAAACGCTATCAGCAGCAAGTGGTCACCAATGCCCAAACCATGGCCAAGGTGTTTATGGATCGAGGCTATCAAGTTATTTCCAACGGCACCAAGAACCACCTTTTTCTGCTAAGCCTGGTCGACAAAGATATTACCGGTAAAGACGCCGATGCCGTACTGGGACGGGCGCATATCACGGTTAACAAAAACGCTGTGCCCAAAGATCCGCGCTCACCTTTTGTCACCAGCGGCCTGCGTATCGGTACACCGGCTATTACCCGTCGTGGTTTTGGCACCAAGGAAAGCACTGTTTTGGCCGGCTGGATGTGTGACATTCTTGATGACATCAGCAACGAGACCATGGTCGAAAAGGTACGTGCGCAAGTCACGGCCCTGTGCGCACAGTTTCCCGTGTACGGACAGTAAGGCCCATGCACTGTCCTTTTTGTCGCGCACAAGATACCAAAGTCACCGACTCCCGCCTGGTTGCAGAAGGGAGTCAGGTGCGCCGTCGCCGCGAGTGCCTGCACTGTGGCGAACGCTTTACCACCTTTGAGGCCGCCGAACTGGCCATGCCCCGTGTGGTTAAACAAGACGGCACCTTTCAACCTTTCGACGATGAAAAACTGCGCCGGGGTATGTTGCGCGCGCTGGAAAAACGTCCGGTGAGCATTGAACAAATTGATGCCGCACTTAATCAGATTAAAAACAAGTTACGCGCCAGCGGTGAACGGGAGGTCGCATCCAAAGTGGTAGGGGAACTGGTGATGGAAACGCTGAAGGAACTCGATCAGGTTGCCTATGTGCGTTTTGCTTCGGTCTATCGCAGTTTTAAGGATATCGAGGAATTTCGTCGCGAACTCGACAAACTGCAAGCACCAGCGTCCTAGATTTTTCCCATGCACGCATTTCTAAGTCGCCGCCACACTTTTTCTCTTGCCGACAGCCAGTTCATGGCCCAGGCCATTCATCTGGCCGGACACGGCCTGTACACCACCGCACCCAACCCTCGGGTGGGCTGCGTGCTGGCTCAAAATAATGTGCTCATCGCCAGCGGCTGGCATCAGAAAGCCGGTGGACCGCACGCTGAAATCGTTGCGTTGACAGCTGCCGGCGCTAACGCCCGGGGCGCCACCGCCTATGTCAGTTTGGAACCTTGTAGCCATCATGGCAGAACACCGCCTTGTGCCGACGCCTTGATTGCTGCGGGCGTGAAGCGAGTGGTCGCGGCAATGGTTGACCCGAATCCCCGCGTGTCCGGTCAGGGCCTGAAAAAACTCCATGAGGCCGGTATTGATGTCAGCTGGGGCCTGCTTGAAGACGACGCCAAGGCGCTTAATCCCGGGTTTATTCTGCGCATGCAAGAGCAAGGGCCTTGGGTGCGGGCTAAAGTAGCCAGCAGTCTTGATGGCCGTAGCGCCATGGCCTCCGGTGAAAGCAAATGGATCACTGGTCCGGCCGCACGGGCCGATGTACAACGCTGGCGCGCCCAAAGTGGCGCGCTAGTCATGGGCATCAATTCGATACTACGTGACGATCCGTCGATGACCGTTCGCCAGCACGACTGGTTGGGGCAGTTACCCGAATTGTGGCACACCGAGCCCATTCAACAGCCCCTGCGTGTAGTGCTCGACAGCCATTTACGTATTCCACTGAGCAGCAAAATCCTGGTGCAAGACGGCAAAACCCTCGTCTTAACCTTG
>DAIRVL010000229.1:0-3036 GCA_036802845.1 Pseudomonadales bacterium
CATTGCCTGCTTCCTTTTGGGGTACTTGATGATTTTTTCTGAAAATGGCGAACGATGATAAAAGTTACACGATGTCACCATGATATCAACGGGGTATCGAGTAAAATTATTTTTTTTATCATCAAGAAATAGAAATGGCGTTGATTATTCAGAAATATGGTGGCACCTCGATGGGGTCGCCTGAGCGTATTCGTAATGTTGCTAAACGCGTCTCACGCTGGAAAGCTCAGGGGCATCAGATCGTTGTCGTAGTCTCCGCCATGAGCGGTGAAACTAACCGGCTGGTTGCTTTGGCCCATGAGGTGTCCCCCCAGCCCGACTTGCGCGAGATGGACGCGATGCTTGCCACGGGCGAACAAGTCAGCATCGCTTTGCTGGCGATGGCGTTACGCGATCTTGGCCTGAAAGCCAAGAGCTACACGGGGGGGCAGGTAAAGGTTTTGACAGACAGCGCCTTTTCCAAAGCGCGGATTCTGAATATCGAAGAAAGCAACATCCGCCATGATCTGAATAACGACACCGTAGTAATCGTTGCCGGTTTTCAAGGGGTGGATGCGAATGGCAATATCACCACACTAGGACGTGGTGGTTCCGATACCTCTGGCGTTGCCTTGGCTGCCGCCCTGCAGGCGGAAGAATGTCAAATCTATACCGATGTGGATGGCGTATACACCACGGATCCGCGCATCGTGCCTGCGGCCAGAAAGCTCGATCAAATCACCTTTGAAGAAATGCTGGAAATGGCCAGTCTGGGTTCAAAGGTGTTGCAAATTCGCTCGGTTGAGTTTGCCGGAAAATACAAAGTCAAACTGCGTGTGCTCTCCAGCCTGGAAGAAGAAGGCCAGGAAACTGCTGGCACACTGATCACTTTTGAGGAAGATACCACCATGGAACAACCCATTATTTCAGGGATTGCATTCAATCGCGACGAAGCCAAGTTAACCGTATCGGGCGTGCCGGATCGCCCCGGTATTGCTTATCAAATTCTGGGGCCGATTGCCGACGCCAATATTGATGTCGATATGATTATTCAGAACGTTGGCCATGATGGCTCAACGGACTTTTCATTTACTGTCAATCGCAGTGAATATGCACGAGCAAAGAAGATGTTGGAAGAGCAAATAAAACCTCACGTAGGTGCGCTGAAAATTGACGGGGATAACAAGATTTGCAAGGTATCCGCAGTGGGTGTCGGCATGCGCTCTCACCCGGGTGTAGCCAGCAAAATGTTCCGCACGCTGGCTGAAGAAGGAATCAACATCCAGATGATTTCCACATCCGAGATCAAGATTTCAGTTGTCGTGGATGAAAAATATCTTGAACTGGCAGTGCGTGCACTGCATCGTGCATTCGATTTAGACCAAGCCGCCGTCTAGTTTTTTTACTGCACCATGGTTGCGTGGTGTGGGAATTGGTGAGGACTGGAGATAGGTTGGCGGGAGGTTAAAAAACACCGAGCGCCAACCCATTTGCCATGAGGCTGCCAAGTGTTTCGCAGCGCAGAAGGTCTTCTGTTGAAATAGTTTTTGGACGCAGAATCTCCTCTGCCGTTTGTGCGTGCGTGCAGACAATCAGCGGGTCTGCAACAGCACGTAATCGCCAGCCTGTAGTAATACGATCAATCTGTCGAGCAGCATTGTGCCCATCACTGCCCGCGCAAATCATCGTGGCATAGGCTCGGCCAGTGATTTTTTCGAGCGCTGGATAGTAGCAGCGGTCAAAGAAGTCTTTCATCAATCCGGAAACCGCGCCAAGATTTTCTGGTGTTGCAAAAACATAAGCGTCAGCAGCAAGTACATCATCTGCTGAAGTTTCTGACGCCAGTTTGAGCTGTGTGAGAATCGTTCCTTCTGTGTCAGAGTCTTTGGCGCCTTTGATCAAGGCGTGAGCCATCTGCCGCGTACCGCCTGTTAGTGAGTGGTAAACCACAAGCAACGTCTTTTGGGTTTGCATGACGGTCAGCAGCGTTAAATTTTTGCGGTAACCTGGCTAGGTATCAAGCAAGTTGGTTCTGTTTCAACAGGACTCTCTCAACCGGTGTTTCAGGTTGCGTCACAGCGTTGTGTCACTGTTGTGCCTGAGGATTATTTTTCCTGCAGGGCACTATTCAATCGTTGGGCACGTGCTTTGGATTCGGCTTTGTTCATTTCAGATACTTGCCGACCATACGCTTCACGAGCCTCAAGACCACGTTGAGTTGCTTCAATACTTCGAATGCAACGCCAGCGGGTGCCTGTCTTGGTAACCATCCGGCGCATTTCTTCACGGGGGTGATGCGTGCGACAGTGGTAGCAATAAACTAGTTCTTTTGTTTCTTTAGTCATGGAAACGCCATTGATTACATCATAACAGTAGTAATTACGATCTATCGAGATCCTTGCCAAACTGTAACAGAGTGCAGCAAAGGGGCCAATTCTGACATATTCGTGTGCTAATTTGTCTTTAGCTACTAAATTCTTATAACGTTTTTGAATCGCCTGCTTACAGTGAGCCAATGATCAATTTGATGCAACAGTGCAGTGAAAATTACGCTGGCTGGTGGGCGGTACTGGGATCGAACCAGTGGCTTCCACCGTGTGAAGGTGGCACTCTACCGCTGAGTTAACCGCCCGCGAAAAGAGCCTAGCATTTAATCACAGATGGGCTATCAGGTCAATCGCCTAGCGTCTGGGATGACGTAAAATCAAGCATCTCCACCTTACGTTCGTTTTTATCCTTATGACTGTACGCACCCGTTTTGCCCCTAGTCCAACCGGTTTCCTGCATATTGGCGGAGCTCGCACTGCCTTGTTTTCATGGGCCTACGCCCAGCGACATGGCGGAAAATTCATTCTGCGCATTGAAGATACGGATGTCGAGCGCTCAACACCCGAGGCTGTAAAGGCAATTCTCGATGGCATGCAATGGTTGGGGCTAAATCATGATGAAGGCCCGTTTTACCAAATGCAGCGCATCACGCGTTACAAGCAAGTGATAGACGACATGTTGGCGGCAGGGACTGCCTATCTTTGCTACACCACGCGGGACGAACTGGAT
>DAIRVL010000230.1:0-3026 GCA_036802845.1 Pseudomonadales bacterium
CGGGCATTCTCGCGTGCAGTGTGTTCGGCGGTTTTCCGCAGGCCGACACGCCCGACGCCGGCATGAGCGTGGTGGTGGTGGCCGACGCCAGACGCCGCGGTGCCGCGGCGCTGGCGCAGCGTGGCCGCCGTGTTCATGTGGCGCTGGTGGGTGAAGGCGGTGAACGTTCCAATCTGGAACAACTCGCTGCCCGGTTAAATATCGCCGATCTGGTTCATTTTCTTGGCGAGAGTTATGACGAACATTACCTGGGGCTGGTGGTCGGCGCCAGTGATCTTTCGGTAATCCCGTCAGGCGCCGGACTCTCCATCATGCATGCACTGGTCTTTGGCACGCCGGTATTAATCCATGATCGTGTTGAGCACCACTTCCCCGAGTGGGAGGCGGTGATTGAGGGCAAGACTGGATTTTTTTACCGTTACAATGATGTTGAAGACTTGGCTGCAAAGATGGAGCAGGCAATATTTCCTGTCTCTGTCAGGAATGCCATGGCCGACGCATGCAAAACTGTCATATTCGAAAAATATAATCCACACAAGCAGGTGGATACCTTCGTCAGGGCAGTTCTTGAAAGTGTTGGCAGGTTTAAAAAGAGATGATCAAACGGGCGATAGATTCTCTGCGGGAGCTTTACAAGGCGGCGAGAATCAGGCTTTTGTTGTGGATACGTTATCATGGCGCCAATGTCGGCAAAGGTTTTCATGTCGCCTGGGATGTGGTGATTCATGGTCCTGGATTCGAGGCTGGCGACTACGTCTACCTTGGCCCTTGTGTAGAGATTGCGCCGCACGTGAAGATCGGCAACTACACCAGCCTCTCATCCTACGTAGTTGTCACTGGCAGTGATCATTTGTTTGATGTTGCCGGTGTGCCTATCCGTTTCTCGGGCAGACCGAATGCGGTGGTCACGAATATAGGACGCGATGTTTTGATTGGTCATGGTGCAATCATTATGCGTGGTGTGACTATTGGTAACGGTGCAATTGTAGGGGCAGGTGCGGTAGTGACCAAAGATGTGCCGCCTTACGCCATTGTTGCCGGCATTCCAGCCAAGGTGTTGCGTTATCGTTTCGATGACGAAGGGATTAGACGGCATGAAGTAATGCTTAATCAACCAACGCAGTATGGTGGATCGCTGGGGCGGCCCTACTGATCAGCTAGTTACGTTGTACTGTGAATTTAAAACAGACTGGTGTAACAATGAAAAGTGTTTCGGTGCTGATTCTTACGCACAACGAAGAAAAGAATATCGCCAAGTGCATCGAGTCACTTTTGCCGCTGACGCGTGATATTTATGTGGTCGACTCAGGCAGTGATGATTGCACGGTGGAGATATGCCAACACTATGGTGTTCAGGTTGCGAGTCGCACATGGACGACGCATGCCGAGCAATTTAATTGGGGGCTGGATTATTTTAACTTTAAGTCCCAGTGGATTATGCGTATGGACGCCGATGAAGAACTCACGCCTGAACTGGTGACGCAGTTGCAAACGTATCTTGTCACTGCGCCTGACACAGTATCCGGTATTTATCTTCGTCGACGGGTCTATTTTATGGGGCGCTGGATCAAGCATGGCGGCTATTATCCTACATGGTTGTTGCGTGTGTTTCGCAAGGGCGTGGGTCGTTGTGAGGCTTTGTGGATGGATGAACATATCGTTCTTGACAGCGGTCACAGTATCAGAATCCATGCAGATTTAATCGACAAGAACAATAAAGACCTGACCTTCTGGACAGATAAGCACAATAAATATGCGAGTCGCGAGGTGCTGGATGTGCTCGAAAAAAAGCATAAAACCAGTGATAAAAATAAACTAACGGAATCATTGATTGGCTCGCAGGCGCAGTCACGCAGATGGATAAAAAATAATGTCTATGCGCGTGTGCCCTTGTTTGTCCGGCCGCTGGCTTATTTTATTTATCGTTATTTTATCCGTCTGGGTTTTCTTGATGGTAAAGAGGGGTTGATTTTTCACGTCCTTCAGGGTTTCTGGTACCGCTTTCTCGTTGACGCCAAACTGTTTGAATATGAACGACAACAGCGCGAGATCAATACAGCAGGAGAGAGTCATGCCGGTGAATCTGGCGCAGTACAATAACAGCCATTTCCATCCTGGTGCGGGGCTGATCAAACGGTTATTGTGGTATGGCGTGAATGCCGTGTTGATGCATTCATGGCTCTGGCCGGAATCGCGCTTAAAGTGCGTGGTATTACGGATTTTTGGTGCCAAAGTGGGTAAAGGTGTGGTGATCAAACCGCGCGTTAATATCAAATACCCCTGGCATCTTCAGCTGGGTGACCACGTCTGGATTGGCGAAGGTGTCTGGATTGATAACCTGGTGCCGGTGCGTATTGGCAGCCATGTGTGTTTGTCACAAGACGCATTTCTGCTGACAGGCAATCACAATTACAGCGATCCGGCTTTTGCGCTGATTACCAAAGAAATCACCATAGAAGATGGTGCCTGGATTGGTGCTGCCAGTATTGTTTGTCCCGGTGTCTGTGTCCGCAAAAATAGCGTACTGACCGTTGGCAGCGTGCTGCAGAAAGACAGTGATGAAAACGGTATTTATCGTGGCAATCCTGCTGAGCTGCTTCGTCAGCGCCATTTTAAAGAGGTCTCTGTTGTTCATGACTAAAACTGTTTTTGTTAATCGCTATTTTTATCCAGACCACTCAGCCACCAGTCAGTTATTGAGTGATCTTGCGTTTGAGCTTGCTCATGAAAATACCGATGTGCATGTGCTTACGAGTCGTCAGCGTTATGATGATGCCGATGCGCGCCTCGTTGCGGAAGAAAACTGCCAGGGTGTGCATGTGCATCGAGTCTGGACCTCACGTTTTGGTCGCAACAGTCTGTTGGGACGTGCGCTGGATTATCTCACCTTTTATTTTAGTGCGGCCGGGTGTTTGTGGCGTATTTTGCGCCGTGGCGATGTTGTGGTTGCCAAAACTGATCCGCCGCTTATTTCAGTGATTGTCTTGTTAGTTGCCAAATTGCGTGGTGCGCAATTAATTAATTGG
>DAIRVL010000231.1:0-3020 GCA_036802845.1 Pseudomonadales bacterium
TTTTCATCCCGCACGCACAGCGCTGCAAGTGCGTCAACAGTTTCAAACGGGATTGGATTTTGTTCTTGTGGCTGCCCTGGGTGGCGCCCGGAAACCCTCCCAAATCAGAGACATTCGCGACGGTACGATCGTACGTGATTAGTGTTGTGTGCGCGTGCCGTCGTTAACAGTCACACTTACTCAAAGGAAAGGTCGTGAGCGACATTGATATTGCCGAAGTCAAACAGTATTTGCTGGCCTTGCAAGAAGATATTTGCCGTCAACTCGAAGAAGAAGAGGGGCAGGGTTCTTTTATTCGTGATGAATGGCAGCGTCCCGCAGGCGGCGGTGGCCTTACCCGTGTGCTTGAAGGGGGGCAGATTATTGAAAAAGGCGGCGTGAACTTTTCTCACGTTTATGGTGATCACTTGCCACCCTCGGCATCGGCGCATCGCCCTGAGTTGGCGGGACGCAGTTTTCAGGCGCTGGGTGTGTCTTTGGTGATTCATCCGCGTAATCCCTATGCGCCAACCTCTCACATGAATGTGCGTTTGTTTGTCGCCGAACAGGCCGGGCAAGCGCCGGTGTGGTGGTTTGGGGGGGGTTATGATCTGACCCCTTATTATGCCTTTGAAGAAGACTGCATAACCTGGCATAAAACAGCGAAGGTCGCCTGTGATCCCCATGGTGAGACTTTGTATCCTCGTTTTAAACGGTGGTGTGATGATTACTTTTTTCTTAAACATCGCCATGAAGCGCGAGGTGTGGGTGGGTTGTTCTTTGATGATTTTAATGAATTAGGTTTTGATCAAAGTTTGCGTTTTATTCAGTCGGTCGGCGACAGTTATATTCAGGCCTATCGCCCCCTTCTGGCTCGACGTAAATCACTGCCTTACGGTGAACGTGAACGCAATTTCCAGTTACTTCGTCGCGGGCGTTATGTAGAGTTTAATCTGGTGTATGACCGTGGCACGCTGTTTGGTTTGCAATCGGGTGGTCGTACCGAGTCCATTCTTATGTCATTGCCTGCCGAAGTTGCCTGGAAATATGACTGGCACGCCGAGCCGGGCAGTGCTGAAGAGCGCTTAACAGACTATTTTCTCAAAGCCCAAAACTGGGCGAACAAGAGTTAGGCTATGGACCGTTATGCGGTGATGGGCAACCCCATCAAACACAGCAAATCGCCTCAGATTCATCAACTATTTGCCAAAGCCACGGGGCAAACTTTGTCTTATGAGACGATTCTGGTTGAAAAAAATGACTTTCCTGCGGCCGTTACCCGTTTTTTTCAGGCGGGGGGTAAAGGTTTAAATATTACCCTACCCTTTAAAGAAGAGGCATGGCACTTGGCCGAATGTCGAACAGAACGGGCAGAACTGGCCGGTGCCGTGAATACCTTGAGTTTTAAAGACGGCAGCATTCACGGTGATAACACGGACGGCGCGGGATTGGTGACCGACATCCTGAACAATTGCCACGGCCAGCTTCGTGACAAACGTATTCTGGTGGTTGGTGCCGGCGGTGCCGTGCGTGGTGTGCTGCTGCCGCTGCTTAAAGAACAGCCCAGCGCGTTGCACCTGGTTAATCGTACGGCAAGCAAAGCAGCTTTATTGGCGGAACACTTTCAGTCTTACGGAACACTTCGCGGCGGTGGCTTCGAGAGTCTCGATAATCACGCCTATGATTGGATCATCAATGGCAGCTCGGCCAGTTTAACGGGTGATGTGCCGCCCTTGCCAGGTACCGTGATCAACCACCAGACGTGGTGTTATGACCTGATGTATGGCGCAGAAACAACGCCTTTTAATGCCTGGGCACAACAACACGGCGCTGCGAACGTGTTTGATGGTCTGGGCATGCTGGTGGAACAGGCCGCCGAAGCGTTTTATCTCTGGCGCGGTCTGCGTCCACAAACGGCTGATGTGATTGCACAATTGCGTGCTGCGTTCAAAAAATAAGGATTAATCCATGACAAATCCCTTGCTTGTTGATGTCGAACTGCCGTCTTTTGAACGGATTCAAGCCGAACATGTCGAACCGGCTATTGACAAAATTCTGGCCGATAACCGCACGCTAATAAACGAGTTGTTAAATCAATCGACACGGCACTGGGATAATTTTATTGCGCCGTATGAAGAGCTGAATAATCGACTGGATAATGCCTGGTCACCCGTGGCCCATCTGCATGGTGTGGTCAATAGTGAGGCCTTGCGTCAGGCCTATTCCTCGGCTCAAAGCAAACTGTCAGCCTATCATACCGAGCTGGGTCAGAATGAAGCACTCTATCAGACGTTTAAACAGCTGAGCGAAACAGAGTCCTTGTCTCAAGAGCGCAAACGTTACCTGGATAATTGTGTGCGTGATTTTCATCTGTCCGGGGTTCATTTAAGCGGCGAGAAGAAACAACGTTACGCTGACATTGTGCAAGGGCTTTCCGAACTGTCCACCCGTTTTGGTAATAATGTGCTGGATGCCACCCATGCCTGGGAGAAACTTGTCAGCGATCCTGATCAACTGGCCGGTATTCCTGATACTGCTCGGGCGGCAGCCAAACAGGCGGCGCAACAAAAAGCGTTGGACGGTTATTTGTTTAATCTGGAATACCCCAGCTTTTTCCCGGTGATTACCTATAGCGATAACCGTTCTTTGCGTGAAGAAATGTATCGCGCCTATATGACCCGGGCATCGGAATTATTTCCCGCAGGTGCGCAGTGGGATAATCAAAACCTTGTTAACGAGTTGCTTGATCTGCGATTGGAGCTGGCAAACTTGTTGGGTTATGAAAACTACGCGCATTATTCTCTGGCCAGTAAAATGGCCTCAACACCCGCTGAGGTGCTCACCTTTCTTAATGAGTTGGCTGAACGTTCTGTGGCCCTTGCTCAGGATGAATTCCAGTATTTGACGGAGTTTGCGCGTGAACATTTCCAGATTGATGAGCTGGCCCCCTGGGATGTGGCCTATTTCAGCGAAAAACTGCGCCAGCAGCAGTTTGACCTTTCACAGGAAGCATTACGACCTTATTTTCCCTTAAATCGGGT
>DAIRVL010000232.1:0-2946 GCA_036802845.1 Pseudomonadales bacterium
AATCGACCGCAATGTAGTGCGAGGCATATTGCAGAAAGAAATCTTTATAAGGCGACTCACCTGCGCCGAGATCATAGAGCGTGCCTTTGTAGAGCGGTGAAAATTTAGCAAGAAAATTATCGCCTATGTTGTAGATCAGCCAATTATGTGCGCGACGATTACTGTGATTTTTACAAATCATGCTGTGAAAAACCGGTAAACACTTGCGATGATATGTTTTGCCGTTTGTTGTTCCATGCCATACCACATAGGCAAGCGAATCAGGCGTTCGCTTTCTTGTGTGGTGTAATGATCCACGCCATAAAAACGCCCAAATCGCTGACCCGCTGCGGCCGAGTGCAAGGGCACATAATGAAAAACTGCATAAATACCGTCTGCAATTAAGTGTTCAAGCAATGCTGTACGCTGATCCAAATCCCGAACTTTTAAGTAAAATAAATGACCATTTTGTGTGCATGTTACGGGTATGGTAGGGGTTTCAATTAAACCTTCGTGTGCCAATGAAGAGAGTGCCTGGTTATACATGTTCCAACTTGCTAAACGGTTGCTGTTGATTTCATCCGCTTTTTCCAGCTGTCCCCACAAATAAGCGGCTTGAATATCACTGGGCAAATAGCTGCTACCAATATCCACCCACGAATATTTATCCACCATGCCACGAAAAAACTGGCTACGATTGGTGCCCTTTTCACGAATAATTTCAGCACGGTTGATAAAACGTTTATCGTTGATAATCAACAAGCCACCTTCACCGGCGCTAGTGTAGTTTTTGGTTTCGTGAAAACTATAGGCACCCAAATGCCCTATCGTACCTAAGGGGCGTTTTTTGTAGCGCGCCATCATGCCTTGCGCCGCATCTTCAATAACAAAAAGCTGATGCCTGTTGGCTATTTCCATAATGACATCCATTTCACAGGCAATGCCGGCGTAATGCACAGGAACGATGGCTTTTGTTTTGGGTGTAATAGCAGCTTCAATAAGTCGCTCGTCCATGTTCATGGTATCCGGGCGAATATCTACAAAAACAATTTTTGCACCACGCAAAACAAAGGCATTGGCAGTACTGACAAAGGTATAACTGGGCATGATGATTTCATCACCGGTTTGCACGTCGATGAGCAGCGCAGCCATTTCAAGCGCATGCGTACACGAGGGTGTTAACAAGGCCTTTATGCAGGGCAGTGTTTCTTCAAACCAGGCATGACAGCGTTTGCTAAATTGTCCATCGCCCGAAATTTTGTCGCTTTGCATGGCGTGTAAAATGTATTGCTGTTCATTGCCTGTTAAAGGCGGCTTATTGAATGGAATCATAGTTTATTCACATACCGCATGTAGTGTGGCGAATCTTTTCCACAGTTAAATAATAGATCCAGAATACTTACGTTATGCGTGAATTCACCCCACAGCTGGGGATAGTCTGGATAACCCTCATAATCAAACCATGTAAGTTTTATTGTGCTTTGATCAAAAACTTTTTCATCAATATAGTCCATGGCAGCAGGACCAGAGATATATTCAGTAGCGCCTGCTTGCTGACACAAATCAAGCAATCGATCCGTTTTTCCTTCAATGAGTTGATAGTCCCACGAATTACTTATTTTGGTATTGATTCCTAAATAACTACAAACAGCTTCTATTAAAGTGCGATTAAGCGTAGAGAGATGCATATATGTTTTTTCTAAATAGAGCGGTGACAACCATGCAGAAATTTCCTCAAAATGAGAGGCGCGACGATAATTGCTCTCAAGTGTTTTCCAGTGTTTGGTCTGCCAACGACTGTCTGGCATTTCAACATCTCGAATGCGTCTAGTAATATCCTTACCTACGGGCACAGTAATCCATTCAATACTTTTCGGTGTCTTGATTTTGTTTCGATTACGCCAGTCATTTTTTGTAAACTGCATATCGTCATAAAGAATAAACTCATCTACGGCCGCAATCATGTCAAAGTAGCCCTTCCACGGAATATAGTTAGACTGAAGGATCGCAACCTTCTTCATAGACTGGCCAACTCTTTCCAGAATTCTTCTGAAAATGATTGATCGTTAAAACCAAACGCTGGAGAAAACGACAGCTCTTCGCCTGATAAATTTTCACCCTCTATAAATCTATTGCCAGTCACTCGTTGAATTCCATTCAATAAAACAACACATCCTTTTCTGAACATACATCTAACAGCCTCATTTATAGGGATATCTGTTGTAAAAATTGCCTGTGCTATTATTTTGCCGGTATCCACACCCTCATCGACAAAATGACACGTCGGCCCTATATATCGGCAACCCTGCTTGTAAGCACGCTCAATTGGCTCAATGCCTATCAAGCCACCAAATGCAGGAAGCAATGAGTAGTGAAGATTTATCAACTTGCCACTGAACGCTGTTACAGTGGTTTCATCAATAATCTTGTGCCAATTGGTTACGATAATGTCAGGATGAAGCTGCCCCAAAAGAATCAATAACTCTTTATTTTCAGTTCGTTTATATTTAATTACATAATTTTCCAAGCCATTTATTCTGGCAAAATCGATTGAGCCACACTCCCGATCAGCGATAACAGTTAAGCGTAAGTTATGAACAATAGAGTATCTAAGCGCAAGAAAGAAAAATTTCAGATTACCTCCATTCCCAGAAGCTAAGAAAACAAGATGTTTCACTGAAATAAACCCTCAAGCTGTTTCACCAAATTAGTCTCTGAAAAATAATTTGATACAACTCTTCTGTTTTCATTTACTTGCGCTTCAGACAACAATGTCAAATCAAATCGTTCAATATCAAAAACAGTAACCCCAAGTTTTTTAAGAAAAGTCCAAGACGTTACATCACTACGCATATAAACCTTTTTCCCTATGCCGAGCAGAGTAGTTGCATTGCCCATTGCCTGCTGACGTCTGTGATTAAATAGTGCGATATCAATTTCTGCCAAAAATTCAATATATTTTTCAAA
>DAIRVL010000233.1:0-2925 GCA_036802845.1 Pseudomonadales bacterium
TGCCTCGACCAAACCGCTCAAGGTAAAATATTTCCTTGAGGTCATGGTGTCAAATTGCTGTTGATTGAGCAGCGCATCATTAAAGAGTTTTTCAGCATCAGCCCCACGTTTTTCAAGCAAGGCTATGTGACCATTCAGCAATAAAGCATCAATATTTTTGGCAGAAATCTGTAACATTTTTTGTGCATAGCTTTTAGCAAGCTCAATATTCTGGTTAGCCAGTGCAATTTTGGCCAGGCCATAATTGGCATCTGCTAAGGCTGGATCTATTTCGAGTGCGCTTTTATACAATTGCTCAGCCTGACTAAAGTCTTTTGAGCTCATGGCTTCTATGATCAATTTCTGTGCTTTTTGCTGTTCATTGTCAGGAATAAATTCAGCTATTTGCTTAGCCAAGGTGTCGTTGCTGCCGGCTTTAGCCTGAAGCATAAAAAGCTCAAGTTGCTTGTTCTTATTATTGTCTTTTGAAAGGGATAAACCTTTCTGGTATTGCTGCGATGCTTCGTCAAACGCGCCAATCGACGCCAGCATGTCTGAAAGAATAAAATAGGTTTCCGGATTATTGGCATCGGCTTGAAGTGCATTTAGCAACTCTATTCGTGCGGCAGAGAGTTGACCTTGTTTGATATAGGATTTTGCGCGCACCAGGTTTTCATAGCTGGGTGACACTTCTTCGTTCTGCACACAAGCGCTTAAGGCAAATAGCGCCAGCAGGTTAAGCAACACAACAAAAATACGGGCGACATGAGAAGCGCTTTTATAAAAGGTTTTATCCATGAGTCATACTCTAGTAACTTGTTTTGATTAAAAGATATAGTGCTGTCCATTGTAAAAGAGGTGTTGCTATAATGCTCAGCCAGTCTGATAGGGCATAAGCAATTGAAAACTAAAGACCGTACCAAGTGGGTTTCTATTAATCAGCCCTTGATTCTCCTTGTTAGTGCTATGGATCATACATTGAAGTCAATGAATTTTCATAGGTCAAAATTCATGTTTTTTGCTATCGATAAAACACGAACATCTCGGTACTATTTCGTTCGGGGCACAGTGTTTCATGGTGCAGGCTGGGTATGGCACACAACACATTGAATTATCCCCGCCTATACTGCAGTAATAAGCAACAGGTTTTTTTAACGCAATAACATTTAACACCACTAGTTAGTTAGCACTAGCAATTTAGTAACAACGCAATTTATGCGCAGAACTGAACTGCTCTTGACGCAGGCATAAGGATACATATGTTTCACTGCCTGTTGGTGTAATAGTTGCGCAATAGTCAAAACGCGTTACGTATTTGTTTTATTTTTTGATAAACATCAATCACTTTTACTATTGGGGCGCTCATTTGGATATACCACTGCTGGAGTTAATCAAGCTTGGCATTCGTCAGCTTTATCTGTTTAAAAAAACAAGTGCAATATTGTTTTTGATCGGGCTTGTGGCCGTGCTTGTAGTTGGCTTGGTTTATCCCAAAAAATACACCTCGTCTGCAACGTTAAAACTTGAAGATGAAGGCGTTATTCGCCCCCTGATGGAAAGCCGCGCAGCAATAGCGGGTCCCGCTGACTGGGTAAAAAACGCGACGGAAACCGTGTTTGTGTATTCAGTGCTTGAAGGCATTGTCAAAGAAGTCGATTGGGGTGGGATGAATCTTGAATCTGACGATGTCATGGAAAACCTGGTAATGAAAATCAGGGCAAATACCGTGATTTCAAATGCCGGGCAATCTTTTTTGAAGTTTTCGTACACCGATAACGATAGAAAACGGGCCTTTGAAGTCACTCAAAGTCTGGCCGATTCTTTTATTATGCAAATGCTGAAAGAAAAACGGCGAAACAGTAACGAAGCCTTTGACTTTATCAGTACACAAGTCGAAACGTATAAAAAAAATCTGACCGTATCTGAAGAAAAATTAAAGGCATTTAAACAAGACAATGTTGAAGGCTCTATCTCGGCAACCGTGCAGCGCATGAATGATATCGAACAGCAACTGGAGGCTGCCAATATCGAATTGGCAGAAAACAACTTCAGACTGGAATCTTTAAAAAAACAACTTGTGGGCGAGCGCGCGGTTCGCGAGGTTTCATCGGAGGCACTGGCTTTAAAAACCAGAATTAACAATCTGACGCGTGAACTGGATCAAATGAAGCTGGCTTATCATGATCAATACCCCGACGTGATAGCGCTGAAAGAACGCATAGATGAGCTGCAAATAAAGCTCAATAAAATGGATCCTGGTGCGATAAACGCTATCAATGCCGAAAGCGAACAACAAGGTGTTCAAGGAAAAGCCTTATATTCCGAGATACGAAGCCAAATTTCTGCCCTTGAGTCAAATACCGCCGCCATTAATATCAGAAAAAGCAAGCTGGAAAATATTCTGGCAGAGCAAAAAGAAAAATCCGAAAAACAGCACGAAGTTGAGGCAGAACTTGCCGAACTCACCCGGGATTACACCGTTAATAGAAATATCTATCAGGATTTATTGATGCGCCGTGAAAATGCACGTGTATCGATGAATATCGAGCTGGAAAACAAAGGCGCTTCATTCAGAGTAGTGCAGCCCGCAAAAATTCCGCTTCAGGCAGAAACACCGCCTTTTATCCTGTTTTTTCTCGCGGCGCCGCTGGTTGCCTTAATACTGCCGGTGGTATTTGCTTTTGCCTTTGTTCTTGTTGATCAGAAAATCAGGGTACCGCAAGCCATTGGTGCTTTTGCTGATGTTGATGTATTTCACTCCATCCCTCATTTAAACAGTGTTGAAGACAGCATTGCGTTTAAAAAAGACATGAAGGTCATTATTTTGCTTTTTGTGATTTCTTTAAGTGTCTATACGGCAGTAGGTTTCTTGAAATACAGGGGCTACTTGTAAGCAGGTGTAGGGGCTTGGTGCCCGAATAATCAAACTTTGTTGCTTGGTATGAA
>DAIRVL010000234.1:0-2894 GCA_036802845.1 Pseudomonadales bacterium
CGGCCGCCATGTTCTACATCGACCAGCAAACTATCGACTACCTGCGCCTTACCGGCCGGGAAGACGAGCAGATCAAACTGGTAGAAATTTACGCCAAAGAAAGTGGCCTGTGGGCTAATGCCTTAGAAAGCGCTGAGTATGAGCGTGTGCTGCATTTTGATTTGTCGTCCGTTGTCCGAACCATTGCCGGGCCTTCCAACCCGCATGCCCGCGTGCCAACCTCGGAATTAGCCGCACGCGGTATCAGCGGCAAGGTCGAGAATGAAGCAGGCCTGATGCCCGATGGTGCGGTGATTATTGCGGCCATCACCAGCTGCACCAACACCAGCAATCCGCGCAACATGATTGCCGCCGGTTTGCTGGCACGTAATGCCAACCAGCGCGGTCTCACCCGCAAGCCCTGGGTAAAATCTTCACTCGCGCCGGGTTCCAAAACGGTCAAACTCTATCTGGAAGAAGCCAAACTGTTGCCTGAGTTGGAGCAGCTGGGCTTTGGCGTTGTTGCTTTTGCCTGCACCACCTGCAATGGCATGAGTGGCGCCTTAGACCCGGTGATTCAGAAAGAAGTGATAGAACGCGATCTTTACGCCACCGCCGTGTTATCCGGCAACCGTAACTTTGATGGCCGTATTCATCCTTATGCCAAACAAGCTTTTCTCGCCTCGCCACCCTTGGTAGTGGCCTATGCCATTGCCGGCACCATCCGTTTTGATATCGAGAAAGATGTATTGGGTATCGATAAAAACGGCAAACCCGTTAGACTGAAAGATATCTGGCCAAGCGATGAAGAAATCGATGCCATCGTCAAACAAAGCGTGAAGCCGGAACAATTCCGCAGTGTCTACATTCCCATGTTTGAGCACAAAACAGAGGCAGCGGATCAAGTCAGCCCGCTCTACGACTGGCGTCCGCAGAGCACCTATATTCGCCGACCACCCTACTGGGAAGGCGCCCTGGCCGGCGAGCGCCGCATGAAAGACATGCGTCCGCTGGCGGTGCTGGGTGACAACATCACCACCGATCACCTGTCACCCTCAAATGCCATCATGCTCGACAGCGCTGCCGGTGAATACCTCGCCAAAATGGGGCTGCCGGAGGAAGATTTTAATTCCTACGCCACCCACCGGGGTGATCACCTCACCGCCCAGCGCGCGACTTTTGCCAACCCCAAACTGAAAAATGAAATGGTGGTGGAAAACGGCAAAGTCAAACAAGGCTCCCTCGCGCGCATCGAACCCGAGGGCAAAGTGACCCGCATGTGGGAAGCCATCGAAACCTATATGCAGCGCAAACAGCCGCTGATTATTATTGCCGGCGCGGATTACGGTCAGGGCTCATCCCGTGACTGGGCCGCCAAGGGTGTACGTTTAGCCGGTGTAGAAGTGATCGCTGCCGAGGGTTTTGAACGCATCCACCGCACCAATCTGGTCGGCATGGGCGTGTTGCCGCTGGAATTCAAACCCGGCACCAACCGCCTTACGCTGCGTATTGATGGCACGGAAACCTTTGATGTGCTCGGCAAGCGCACGCCAGGGGCCACACTAACGCTGGTCATCAACCGTAAAAACGGTGAACGTGTTGAAGTGCCCATGACCTGTCGTCTGGATACCGCTGAAGAAGTGTCTATCTATGAAGCCGGTGGTGTCTTGCAGCGTTTTGCGCAGGATTTTCTCGAATCGAAAAAAACAGCTAAGGTGCTTTGAGTAACTTGATTCCGTTTATGGTTCGACCCGCTCAGCACGAACGGAATCAGTAAGTTGCCCTTCGTGCTGAGCCATGAGCTTGTCGAATAGTCGAAGGCCTTCAGGACACTTTTATTTAAGCAACAGCGAATAAACATACACAAAACACTTCAAAATCAGGGCAACCGCCTATGTCTCATCTTCCTCAGATTAAAATTCCTGCCACCTATATCCGCGGCGGCACCAGTAAAGGCGTGTTTTTTAAACTGCAAGATCTGCCGAAATCAGCCCAGGTGCCCGGCGCGGCCCGCGATGCGTTACTGTTGCGGGTAATCGGCAGCCCCGACCCTTATGGTAAACACACCGACGGCATGGGCGGCGCAACGTCCAGTACCAGCAAAACGGTGATTCTGTCGAAAAGCAGCAAAGCCGATCACGATGTGGATTATCTCTTCGGCCAGGTGGCCATCGACAAACCCGTGATTGACTGGAGCGGTAACTGTGGCAACCTAACGGCGGCCGTAGGCGCATTTGCTATTTCAAACGCAATGGTAGATACCCGCCGTATTCCGCAAAACGGCGTGGCGATTGTGCGCATCTGGCAAGCCAATATCAGCAAAACCATTATCGCTCATGTGCCCATTACCAATGGCCTTGTTCAGGAAACCGGTGATTTTGAACTCGATGGTGTCACATTTCCTGCCGCCGAAGTGCAGGTGGAGTTTATGGACCCGGCCGACGGCGAGGGCAGCATGTTCCCCACCGGCAATCTGGTCGACGACCTTGATGTGCCCGGCGTCGGCACGCTCAAAGTCACCCTGATTAATGCCGGCATCCCCACCATTTTTGTTAACGCTGAGGCTATTGGCTACACCGGCACCGAGTTACAGGACGCGATTAACAACGATGAAAAAGCCCTGGCCATGTTCGAAACCATTCGCGCCCACGGTGCCCTGCGTATGGGCCTGATTAAACATCTCGATGAAGCGACTCAACGCCAGCACACCCCAAAAATCGCTTTTGTTGCCAAAGCGGCGGACTATGTTGCGTCCAGTGGCAAACACGTGGCCGCTGCAGACATTGATCTTTTGGTGCGCGCTTTGTCCATGGGCAAACTGCATCACGCCATGATGGGCACCGCCGCCGTTGCCATCGGTACCGCCGCCGCCATAACAGGAACGTTAGTAAATCTGGCCGCAGGTGGGGGCGAAC
>DAIRVL010000235.1:0-2881 GCA_036802845.1 Pseudomonadales bacterium
GAGTGTTCTCCGTGGATTAAAAATATCGTGTATTTATTGTGGTGTTGACATGCGGTCACGTTGCAGCAGACCAGCAGAGAATACTGCGCCGAAAAAGGCAAAGGCCAGTGCGACACCTCCTTGTAGTGATAGCTGCTCGTCCAACACGGTGAGGGCTGCGACGGTGCTGACAACGGGAACCAGCGCCATCAACGCCCCCATCGCCGCCGGGCCAATGGAAGCCACTGCCCATAAGTACAATAACATTGCCACGACGGTCGCGATCAGGCCCTGGTAGAATGCCTGCAGCAGAATTTCCGTGGTACTGGCGGCGTCCATGTGTTTCGGTAATAAAAGCAGATATACGGGCAGATAAAATAACGTTGATCCAAACGCCACGGTAACGGCACCGCTCATGGGTGGAATGTGCCAGTGTTTTATCAATACGGTGTAGAGCCCCCAGGCCAGCGCAGCGAGCAATAACCAGAGATCACCGGTTAATGACGTAGTCTGGTCAGATTCAGTCAGCATTAAATATCCGGAAATAGCGATCAGAGAGAGTCCAAATAATCGCATTGGGCTTGGTCTATCCTGCAGTAACCAGGCACTAAAGAGCGCTGCGGTAAAGGGGATGCAGCCGGTGAGCAGCACGGCGCCGTGCAGGGCTGACGTTTGCTGAAAGCCGTGGTAGACCGCTGCGGTGTATCCGATGCCGCCCACACCGACCAAACTCAATCCTCGTAAGTTGATCAGGCACCAGCGACGCGCGAAGGGTAGTAGCAGAAAGCTGCCGACCGTGAAACGCAGCGCCATGACATCGTAGGGGGTGAGTTTGCTCAACCCGGCGAGGCGCGTGACGATAATAAATCCCGACCAGCAGCACACGGCCAAAAGGCCGGCCAGCAGTCCCCAGCGTTGGTCTTGTTTCATTCGCACACCCTCTTTTCATTGGCTGAGTGTACGCGTTGTTAGTGTTCATATAAAATGAATTAATGTGAATATATAATTCATCATTTGTGAATTTGGAAGGCGTATGGATTTGCGTGACCTTGAGTGCTTTGTGGCCATTGCCGAAAGCGGTTCGATTGCAGCGGCCAGTCACCGTTTGAGTCGTGTGCAATCGGGAATTTCAACCCGTCTCAAGCGTCTAGAAGAAGATTTGGGTGTGACTTTATTTGAACGCCAGGGCAAGCGCTTGGCCTTGAATCAACGCGGTGAGCGATTTTTAGTGGCGGCTCGTGATTTGCTGGTGCGGGCAGAGCAGGTCAGGCAGCTATTGCAAGTGCAGGTGCCAGAAGGTCGTTTCCGGCTTGCCAGCATGGAGGCGACGGCAGCAGCATACTTGCCAAACTTGCTAAGTACTTATCATCGCCAATTTCCTTCGGTGCAAATTGAACTCAAGGTAATGCCCTCATGGCATTCACTGGCCGCGCTTGAGAAAGGCATCGTTGATGCGGCGTTTGTGTCGGCCGATGTACTGCCTGCGGCAGGTGTGTCTACGCAGCAGATCACCAGTGAGCAGTTGTTGCTGGTCAGCGCATCGCACCAGCGATCAATTCGAGCGCCCCAGGATATCCAGGATGTCCCCTTGTTGGTATTTCCATCGGGCTGTGCTTATCGCTTTCGCCTGGAACGCTGGGCGAAACGCGATCATTCGCTGTCGACCATAGAAATCGGTTCGTATCATGCGTTGCTGGGCTGTGCTGCGGCTGGCATGGGTGTGGGTTTGGTGCCTCGTTCGTTGCTTAGTGCTTACCCGCAACGGCAATGTTTACGGGTACATCACTTGCCGGCGGAATTTGCCCGCGATAGCACTCATTTGATCTGGAAGGGAACGGGTTCGGCCAACGTGAACGCACTGTTGGAGCACGTGCGAGATCATGTTTTGTCGTAGTGCATATTTAAATTGTGCCATGAGACACTGCCTGGTGGCGTTTCAATTGTCACAAGAAGGGGTGGTATTTTGGTAGATAACTAACAGATAGTGGGTCCGGAAAAAATTGAACCTTAGACCAGTGGATTAAAAACGGCCCAAAGTAATAAAAGTAATTCGGCGCATTCTACCCATGCACCGAGGGTGTCGCCGGTAAAACCGCCGAGTCGTTGTTTTAAGGCGCTTTCAAAACAAAAAAAGAGCAAGGCAAGCAGCGCCACAGCCAGCAGAATGTGCCAATGAAGTAGTGTGAGCGCCAGCGTTAGGCTGATCAGTAAGCACAGGGCTTTTTTCTTTGGCACCTTGTCGGCCATTGCGGTGGCGATACCGTTAGCGCGGGCGTAGGGCAGGCGAATAAAAAACACCAGTAATCCGGCTCGGCTGAGGGACAAAACAAGCAGCAGCATGAGTGTCTGTTGCTGGTTAACAAGAATAACAAGACACAGCCATTTCAGCAGGAACAGCAATACCAGCGTAGTGACGGCAACGGGGCCGCTGTAAGGATCCTTGAGAATGCGCAGGGTTTTTTCACGGTCGCCTAAACCGCCGAGCCAGGCGTCGGCGCAATCAGCCAGACCATCCAGATGCAAGGCGCCGGTGAGTGCTATCCACAAACCGAGTAGCAGTGCAGCGTTCAGCAAGTCGGCATAGGGCAGCGTGCCCAGCACTTGTGTGAACAGTGCGTGGGCAGACCATAACAGCGTGCCCAGAACAAGGCCAACCAGTGGATAAAACAAAATGGACGCGGCACTGTTTTGGTCTTGATCGTGTGTTTGCCGGGGTGTAGGCAGGGTGCTGAGTAATTGCAGGGCCATCCAGAAGGCATTCATGTTTACAGCTCCAGACGGCTATTGTGACTCACGAGCTGGTCGCGCTGCTGATCGGGGTGGTAGAAATGACGGATTTGACTGTAACAGGCGTAGGGACAATGAATGGAAAACAGGGTGTCCGGCGGGCAGTTCAGTACCG
>DAIRVL010000236.1:0-2869 GCA_036802845.1 Pseudomonadales bacterium
TGTTGTCTACGAGGATTAATTTAAAGTTCACGCGCGTTAACCATGCAAGGCAGCGGAAAGGTTCGTAATATGCGCCATGCGGCCTATAATATAAGCCCGATGAAAAGGTGTGGGAATTTGTACTCAAGCAAATTGTGACATGTACGCACCCCAGAGATATTCCAGATCTGGAAGAGCGTTGGGAGCGGGTCAACATGTCAGAATTATTACAAATCGTGAATAGATTCTGTTTGAATTAATCGTTGCTTCGACGCTTGTGGACAGAAGGGGGCTGAGTGTCACCTTCCAACGAAAGTCCCGTGCCAAAATCACTGGGTCCACCGTCCCCTCCTCCCATGGGATTGGTTTCCAGCTTAATCATCAAACGTAAATCATTGGCCGAATCGGCGTGCGCCAGCGCATGTTCGTAACTAATTTCACCAGCGTTATACAAATCAAACAAGGCTTGATCAAAGGTTTGCATGCCCAGTTCACGCGACTTTTTCATTAACTCCTTCAGATTATGCACATCCCCCTTACGAATCAAATCGGAGGCCAAAGGCGTATTCAGCAAGACCTCAATAGCCGCCCGTCTTGCCTTGCCATCCGGCGTGGGAATGAGCTGTTGCGCAACGATGCCTCTAAGATTCAGTGCCAAGTCCATCCACATTTGATTGTGCCGGTCGGAGGGGAAAAAATGAATAATACGATCCAGCGCCTGGTTGGCATTATTTGCATGCAGTGTAACCAAGACCAAGTGCCCGGTTTCAGCAAAGGCAATGGCATGCTCCATGGCTTCGCGCGTACGAATTTCCCCGATCATGATAACGTCGGGCGCCTGACGCAGGGTGTTTTTCAACGCAACCTCAAACGATTCGGTATCAATGCCCACCTCGCGCTGGGTCACAATGCAGTTGACATGCTGATGAATAAATTCAATAGGATCTTCAATGCAAATGATATGTCCGTAGCTGTTGCGATTACGATGGCCGATCATGGCGGCCAACGAGGTTGATTTTCCTGTACCCGTGGCACCCACAAAAAATACGATGCCCCGTTTGGTCATGGCCAGCTCTTTGATGATCGGCGGCAGACTCAAATCTTCAATTTTGGGGATATTGATTTCAATACGCCTGAGCACCATGGCCACCAGATTACGCTGGTAATAGGCGCTCACACGAAAACGTCCTATCCCTCGGGCGCTGATGGCAAAATTGCATTCACGATTGGCCGCGAACTCTTTCTTTTGCGCATCGTTCATCACCCCGAATACCGTTTCACGTGTCACCTCGGGGCTCAGCGGTACCGTGGTGACGGGCACAATTTTGCCATGCACTTTAATGCTGGGTGGAATGCCTGCGGTAATGAACAAGTCGGAGGCACCTTTCTCCACCATGATTTTAAGTAGTTCTTCAATCTCCATTTTGTGCAAATCCTGTAAGTCGATCAGGTTTTATGTCGGTTAGGCTATTACCAGAAAATCTAGAACTGTTCGGGATTTTTGGCTTTCTCACGCGCATGATCACGTGCAACTTTGCCGGATTTGACCAAATCCAGCAGGCATTTATCCAGGGTTTGCATGCCCACATTCGCACCGGTTTGAATGGCTGAATACATTTGCGCCACCTTGTCTTCACGAATCAGGTTACGAATAGCCGGCGTGCCAATCATAATTTCATGCGCAGCCACACGACCGCCGCCATTCTTTTTCAAGAGGGTTTGCGAAATAACCGCTTGCAAGGATTCCGACAACATCGAGCGCACCATGGATTTTTCGGCAGCGGGAAACACGTCAATAATACGGTCTATGGTTTTGGCGGCGGAGGTGGTATGCAAGGTGCCAAAAACCAGGTGACCGGTTTCGGCAGCCGTGAGCGCCAAACGGATAGTTTCAAGGTCACGCATTTCGCCCACCAGAATAATATCGGGATCTTCACGCAAGGCCGAACGCAGTGCTTCAGAAAATCCCAGGGTATCGCGATGCACTTCACGCTGGTTAATCAGGCATTTTTTGCTTTCGTGTACAAATTCGATAGGGTCTTCAATGGTTAGAATATGTTCGTAGCGGCTACTATTAATGTAATCAATCATGGCCGCAAGCGTGGTACTTTTACCTGAACCTGTGGGCCCTGTGACCAGCACCAAACCCCGTGGCTTATCCGACACATCCCTGAACACCTGCGTGTGCCCCAAATCTTCCATCGTTAGAACTTTGGATGGGATGGTTCGAAATACCGCACCAGCACCCCGGTTCTGGTTAAAGGCATTCACACGAAAACGCGCAATGCCAGGCACTTCAAATGAAAAATCGGTTTCGAAAAATTCCTCATAATCCTTGCGTTGCTTGTCATTCATGATGTCATAAATGAGCGAGTGCACCTGTTTGTGATCAAGGGGCGGAAGATTAATACGGCGCACATCACCATCGACACGTATCATCGGTGGCAATCCTGCGGACAAGTGGAGGTCAGAAGCACCGTTTTTGGTGCCAAAAGCCAGTAATTCAGTAATATCCATAGTCGTCGTCTTCAGTGTTGATCAAGTTTTTAAACCGTCTCTACAGTTTGATTACGCCGTTGAGAAGTTCAAAGAGCTTGGAAATACTTTTAAGCGGTAGGTCAAATTTGATGCACGCGCTGTTTTTACTTTAGTTTAGGTGCTTTTTGTTTGTTCGTCCGATCAGGTAACAAATTTCTTGATCATCGATGAGGGGCCGGTCACACATAAAACCGTGCTAGAATCGCTGCCTAAAAAAGTCGTTGCACAGGCATCAGAAGCGGGACACAAGGCATGATTGATATTGTGATGCACATTAACGCTGTACGTCAGCGCATACGCAGCGCCGCCCTGCACAGTGGCCGCACGCAAGAACCCTTGCTCTTGGCCATCA
>DAIRVL010000237.1:0-2851 GCA_036802845.1 Pseudomonadales bacterium
TCAGAAAAAATAGCGTTAGCCGGACATTCGGGCTCACATAGAGCGCAATCAATACATTCATCCGGGTGGATGACAAGAAAATTCGGGCCTGCATAAAAACAATCTACTGGGCAAACTTCAACGCAATCGAGATATTTACAATTAATACAATTTTCGGCTACCACGAATGTCATCGTTGTTCTCCATTTTGGTGAGTAATCTATCTGTAGCAACTCGGGCGAGTTGCTAGTTTAGCTGGCAGTTTAGTTGGTGGTATAGCAGGGTGCGATAGTCTAAAGAATTTGTGCCTATGTGGCAATTTTGCACAAGCGTTTTAGATTTGTGCCAGTTTTTTCAGTGTATACAAAGTCTCAAGGGCTTGCTTGGGACTTATGTCATCGGGATTTAAGGTGTGGAGTAGATCAAGCGCAGGATTCATTTCAGGCAGATTGAGAAACAGATCAGCTTGCAATGGAGCTGTATTGCGTTTTGTATGAATCAGTTCTTGTTGTTCCAGTTGGGACAGTTTGTTTTTAGCTACTTCTATGACGCAGGTGGGAATGCCGGCCAGCCGGGCTACTTGCAGACCATAACTTTGACTGGCTGGACCTTCTTTGACTTTGTGTAGAAATATAATCTCTTCCCCATGCTCAGAGGCATTAAGATGGACATTTGCGGTATTTGAAATGGTTTCAGGCAGTAGCGTGAGTTCAAAATAGTGGGTGGCAAAAAGCACAAAAGAGTGCAGTTCTTCGGCCAGGTAAGATGCAGCCGCCCACGCAAGGGATAGGCCATCAAAGGTGCTGGTGCCTCTACCTATTTCGTCCATTAATACCAGGCTATTGTTTGTGGCGTTATTCAGGATGTTAGCGGTTTCTGTCATTTCCACCATGAAGGTTGAGCGTCCACCGGCGAGATCGTCCGATGAGCCAATGCGGGTAAAGATACGGTCCAAAGGGCCTATCTCCACAGCGTCGGCTGGCGTATAGCTGCCAATATAAGCGAGGAGTGCGATCAGGGCTGTTTGTCGCATATAGGTGGATTTTCCTCCCATGTTGGGGCCGGTAATCAGGAGCATCCGACGGTTATCATGAAGATGCAGATCATTGGGAACGAATTTATGGTCAAGCACGTGTTCGACAACAAGGTGTCGTCCGCCTGTGATTTGAATGCCGGGGGATTGACTGAGTTGTGGGCGGCATAAATTAAGTGTCTCGGCACGTTCTGCCAGCGTGCACAGCACATCGAGTTCACTGAGGGCACGGGCGCTTAATTGTAAGTTGTGCAACTGTGAGGCTAATTGATCCAGAATTTCTTCATAGAGTTGCTTCTCCCTGGCCAGAGCCTGACTGTTAGCGCTCAGTGCGCGCTCCTCAAATACTTTTAGTTCGGGACTGATATAGCGCTCAACCCCTTTTAGGGTTTGCCGGCGCACGTAATCAGCCGGCATGTTATGAGCCTGTGAGCGACTGACTTCAATAAAATAACCTTGGATACGGTTGTACCCCACTTTAAGAGTGCTACAGCCACAGCGTTCGCGTTCACGCGCTTCGAGTTGCACCAGGAAATCACCTGAGTGCTCTTTCAGTGTTAGCAGCTCATCCAGTTCGTTATCAAAACCCTGTTTGATAATGCCGCCTTCTCGGGTCGTGCTGGGTGGATTGTCGTGAATAGCCTGGTGTAATAATGTGTTCAGATCGGGAAACTCCTGGATATGGGTCTTTAACTCGCGCAGAAGTTGTGCTGTATATGGGGTGAGTTGTTCTTGTAATAAGGGCAATGCGGAAAAGGCTTCCCGCAGGCGAATAAGATCTCGCGGACGCGATGTTCGCAAGGCAATACGCGCCACGATACGTTCCATGTCGCCCACTTGTTTGAGCGGTGCTTGAAAGTTTTCATAGTGATAATCAGCAAGTAATTCACTGATGGCGTCTTGTCTGTTCTTGAGTTGATCATGATCCGTAATAGGCTGCCCTAACCATCGCCTTAACATACGGCTGCCCATGGACGTTTGAGCGCGGTCAAGCACCGATGCGAGGGTGTTCTCGCTCCCTCCTTTGAGATTATGTGTTATCTCAAGATTGCGACGCGTTGCTGCGTCGAGCAACACGTAAGCGTTAGAGTGAAGCACCAAGAGAGTTTGAATGTGAGGCAAGGTGGTTTTTTGCGTTTCACGCACGTACTGTAGCAAAGCGCCGCACGCCTCAATGCCGGCGCTGAGTATGTCAGCCCCGAATCCGGCTAGATTTTTGGTACCAAATTGTTGGTTCAGTAAGCGATTGGCTGATTCAAGATCAAACTCCCATTCTGCTCGTTTACGTAGTCCAGGATAATTCTTGAATTGCGCAAGCAGGCTGGAGTTTTCTGAAATAAGTAACTCGGAAGGTTTTAAGCGTTCAATCTCGGCTAGCACATGAGTCAATTCGGTTGTTTCAAGTACTGTAAATTGACCGCTACTGAGATCGATACAAGCAACACCATAAATGCCCTCGGTTGATGAACCCTGCTGTGAGTAGGTGATAGCGCAAAGGACATTATCGTTGCGCTCGTCTATCAAGGCTTCGTCAGTCACTGTGCCTGGCGTAATAATGCGAACCACTTTACGTTCGACAGGGCCTTTGCTGTTTACTGGATCGCCAATTTGCTCGCAGATGGCGACCGATAAACCCATTTTGACCAGCTTTGCCAGATAGTTTTCAGCCGCATGTGCTGGAACACCCGCCATGGGAATGGGTTCTCCTGCACTTTTGCCGCGTGAGGTCAGCGTGATATCGAGTAATTTTGCCGCTTTTTTGGCATCATCAAAAAATAATTCATAAAAATCACCCATACGATAAAACAGCAGCTCGTTTGGGTGTTCGCTTTTTGTCTG
>DAIRVL010000238.1:0-2846 GCA_036802845.1 Pseudomonadales bacterium
AACAAATAATGCAAACAATTATGACACTCTCACAACCAAAGAAATTACTCGATCAAGTTCACGAAAAAATCCGTTTAAAGCACTATAGCCTAAGCACCGAAAAAACGTATCTTGCATGGATTAAACAGTTCATTGTGTATCATGACAAACGACATCCGACTGATATGGGCGCGGCTGACGTGGAGGCGTTTCTAACGCATCTTGCAACGCAACGCCAGATGTCCATTTCAACACAAAACCAGGCGCTCTCGGCGATACTGTTTTTGTATCGCGATGTGCTAAATGTCGATTTACCCTGGCTGGAGGGTTTTGAACGGTCAAAAAAACCCCCGCGCTTGCCGGTGGTGTTAAACGTTATCGAAGTGCATGCCTTGTTACGGGAAGCAGAGTCAGCGCCAACGCCCATTAATCTGATTATTAAGTTGCTGTACGGCACGGGTATGCGTTTGATGGAGGCGGTGCGGCTGCGTGTTAAGGATGTAGAATTAAGCCGCAAAGAGATTATCGTTCGTGACGGCAAGGGCGGTAAAGATCGCGTAACGCTGCTACCCGAGAGTTTGCTTGACGAGATACGTTCGCAATTGGCTTTGCGTCGTGCCTGGTACGAACAGGATTTGGCGCTGAATAAAGTCGATGTCTGGCTACCGGATGCCTTGGCCGTTAAGTATCCGAATGCCGCAGAGGAATGGGGTTGGCAGTATGTGTTTGCCGCTAAAAATTACTCGGTTGATCCACGCAGTAAAAAAGAGCGCCGTCATCATGTTGAAGAAAAACAGGTGCAGCGTTATGTGAAAAAAGCGGCGCTGGCGGCGGGCATCGCCAAGCCGACCTCGCCACATACCTTGCGCCATTCTTTTGCAACGCATTTGCTCGCCAATGGTTACGATATCCGCACCGTACAGGAATTGTTAGGACATAGCGATGTGGCAACAACAATGATTTACACGCATGTCCTAAACAAGGGCGGCAAGGGCGTGATCAGCCCTTTGGATCAGCTGCAAATTTTATGACTCGCCAAAACGCGAGACGCTCACGTTGCCTGGGCTTTTATTTCAATTTGCGACAAGAGGCGCATCACGTCTTCGCTGGCTTTTTCCATTTTTTCGATATGGCTCAATACCATTTCCTGACTGCCTGCTTTTGCCTTATCAAGCGCCATTTTGCCGTTTTCATGCACGGCGCGGTGAACGGCATCGAGCGCTTTGAATTCTGGCAGATGACTATAAAGCCGATGACCTTCGCCGTTAAAATACCATTGCCCAAGCCGGCATTCCGTGTGCGCGCTCAGCGAGCTTGATGATTTGTTTGACGAGGAATTACAGGCCGCATAGACCTCGTTTTTCCAAACGATGTGGTCGAGTTTTACGGTATTAATAAAACCACTGCTTGCGCATGTGGCAACGGTATCATGCAAGTGTTTGGAATTATCAATAAGCAGGGTGACCGAATTCATCAGGTTTTCGGTTTTTTGCGTGGTGCTATTGCATTTGTCACAGGTTTGCACCATTTGTGCGGCGGCCGTGCTGCTGGCGGAATCAATAGATGCAACCAGGCTACTGATTTCGGAGGTGGCTTCGTTGGTGCGTTGTGCCAGATTGCGCACCTCATCGGCTACCACAGCAAAACCACGCCCATGCTCACCGGCACGCGCAGCTTCAATGGCGGCATTAAGGGCGAGCAGATTGGTTTGTTCGGAGATGCCTTTGATCAGCCCGACAAACTGATTCACTTTTTCAGACACCGCACGCACCTTTTCGACCTGCACATTGCTGGTAGATGCGGTGCTCTGAATGCTATTGAGGTTGTCGATAATGTCATGCAGCTGCTGTGCTGTTTCATCAAAAATATGGTATTTCTCTTCCAGCAGCTGTTTTTCACCCATTAAACGTTCGGTGTTGTTTACTACACCGTGGCGAACTTCGTCTAACGACGCACATGACTTTGAATTCAACAAGGCAATTTGTTTTTGTTTTTCTACGTTGTTTCCAATATCTTGAATGGTGGTGGCAAGCCCGGTGTTTTCGGCTTCGAGTTTTTCAAGTTGAATGCGCATTTTATCAAGTGCATTTTCTTTTTCTGCCAAACGTGTTTTCAGTTCAGCATGATTCTTTTTTAATTGCGAAAAAAACATCACCACCCTTCTCCCGTTCTTATGAGTATTGCTTTTACAATATAGCTCAAGTCAGAAAATCAGAGTCAGAAAATCAGGGCTTTTCAATTATCACAAGGCTTGATCGTTCGCAAAGTAACTCAACATGGCCGGCGTGAGAGGGCTTGATCGCTGTGTTGCCAGGTCGATACACACCAGTTTGGCATTGCCGGCGGCAAAAACGGTGTCCGGGTGTTCATCGGTACGAATGCTGTGATGAATCACAACACTGCTGCGGCCCACATCACTGGCCCAGCTATCGATAATCAAATGCGCCGGAAAATGAAGCGGTTTGTAAAAGGTACACTGTGCAGTGACGGCTACAAAACTGAGCCCACCGGGTTGGAATATGCCTCGCTCTTTAACAAACAGCCAGTTGACGCGGGCTTGTTCCATGTAACGAAAATATTCAGTGTTATTGACATGGCCCAGGGCATCCATATCACCCCATCGAATGGGAAAACGATCGGTAAACTGTATGTTGATTTCACTCATCTTTAAACCGCCTGATAAAAAGTGCAAAAAAAATCGCTCGGGGACTCCAGGCGATTTTGAACTTTAATACGAGATCGGTATGACACGCAATTAATGCGTAGGCAGCTCAATATGTTTGAAGAGTGCATCAACTTCATCGCGAGAATTTTTATTAATCGCCGCTTCGATCTTGGTTTTCACGATATTGAATACGGCGATATTG
>DAIRVL010000239.1:0-2845 GCA_036802845.1 Pseudomonadales bacterium
TATAACTGTAACCGGCGTTTTGTTCCGCCTCTTTGGCGCTGTTTTTGGTTCGGGGACTCTTTTGCCCAGGCTCTGCATTTTGCTCTTTGCTTTGGCTAATGGCCGCAGCCCCGGTTTTTGTCAGCCGTGCCTGTGACAGGTGATATAAGCCCCAGCCAAAACCTGCGACCAGCAACAGTGAAAGCAGCGTACGCAGGTTAAACCAGGGCACAGTTTTTTTCTTGGCTTTGCGTTGCCTGTTTTGGCGGCTTTTGTTCCGTGCAAAGTCGTGTGCCATCGTGAGTATGTTTTATCAGTTAGCGTGCAATTACATGCTTTCCGGTGCCGAAACACCGAGTATTTTTAATCCATTGGCCAGCACTTGTCTGGTGGCATCACTGAGCGTCAAACGGGCATTGCGTAGGGCGGCGTCCTCAACCAGCACTTTTTCCGCATTGTAATAGGTATGAAAATCCGAGGCCAGTTCACGCAGAAAATGCGCCAGTGAGTGCGGTTCATACTGCAATGCAGCGCGTTTTAAGTGTTCCGGGTACAGCGCCAGTTGTTTGACCAGATTTTTTTCATGATCGGTGACGAGCAGCGCTGTATTGTCCAAACCTTGTTGTGTATCCCAGCTTAGCCCTTGTTCTGCCAGTTTGCGCAAGACACTGCAGACGCGCGCGTGGGCATACTGAATATAGTAAACCGGATTGTCTTTGGTTTCGGATTTGGCCAGTTCGAGATCAAAATCCATGTGCTGATCTGCTTTGCGCATGACATAGAAAAAACGGGCGGCGTCGTTGCCGACTTCGTCGCGTAATTCGCGCAAGGTGACAAAGGAGCCTGAACGGGTCGACATCTGCACACGTTCTTCGCCACGGTAAAGAATGGCGAATTGCACCAGCTCGATATCAAGTTTGTCGGCGTCCAGTCCCAGTGCCTGCATGGCGGCTTTAAGGCGGACAATGTAACCGTGGTGATCCGCGCCCCAAATATTGATCAGGCGTTCAAAACCACGATCAATTTTATCCATGTGATAGGCAATGTCGGAGGCAAAATAGGTGGTCTGGCCGTTATCACGTTTCACCACGCGGTCTTTGTCATCACCAAAATCGGTGGAACGAAACCACAACGCGCCGTCTTGCTGATACAGGTGCCCACTGTTCTGCAAACGACAGATGGCCTCGTCAACACGATGGTGTGTGATCAGCGATTTTTCAGAAAACCAGTGTTGATAATGGGCACCAAAACCTTCGAGATCGTCACGAATATCGTCGAGAATGCTGTGCAAACCGGCGTTAAAGATGTGTTCGTAATTGTCACCGAGCAAGCGCTGGGCTTGTTCAATCAGGCCATCGATATGGGCTTCTTTATCGCCCTGGCCTTCGTCATCGAGGTCGGCGGGTATGTTGTGATACAAGGCCTGGGCATCGACCACAAAAGCATTCTGATATTTTTGTTGCAGACTTTTGGCGATATCGACAATGTAGTCACCCTTGTATGCATTACGTGGGAAACAAAACTCAATGCCATGCAGTTCGAGGTAACGTAACCAGACGCTAGTGGCCAGAATGTTCATCTGCCGCCCGGCATCATTGACGTAATATTCGCGGTACACATCAAAACCGACCGCCTCCAGCAAATCGGCCAAGGCTGCGCCGTAGGCGGCACCGCGTCCATGGCCTACGTGCAAGGGGCCGGTGGGGTTGGCCGAAACAAATTCAATTAATACTTTTTCGTTTTGGCCCACCGTGCTATGGCCATAACGTTCGCCGGCGCTGAGAATGTCGGCGATAACCGCGTATTGATTGGCCTCGGTGAGAAAGAAATTCAGGAATCCGGGGCCAGCAATGTCGACTTTTTGCAGCGCCGGATGCGCAGGCAGGGCCTGCCTAATGTGCTCGGCCAGTTCGCGGGGTTTGATGCTGACGGCTTTGGCCAGCATTAGCGCGATATTGCAGGCAAAGTCACCGTGATTTTTGTCCTTGGTGTAATCAAGACGAATCGGCGCGTCGATGTCTGGCGGCAAAATACCCTGCTCCTGAAGACGAGACAGGGCGCTTTTAATAAGTTGTTGCAGTTGATCTTTCATTACGATGGACTCGGCCGCACGCTAATAAATAAAGAGGCTAATAATACGTGATTGCGTGATGCCGGCATAGACAGTGCAAACGTAAACCACAAGATAAGCGACGGCGGATGCAGGAAGCCTATTTGTAAGTGATTGCAGACCCGCCCCCCTTATTCTTCGCCCCCTCGCTGGCTGGCTCAACCCTTTATCCCAGCACACTCTCAAACAGTTCCAGCTGCGGGTGCCCCAGATAAATACCTTTTGAGGCACCTGCACCGGCATGCGCTTTGCGAAATGATTCAGACTTCGTCCACGCCTCAAACACCTGCCGGTTTTCCCACACGGAATGTGACGCAAACAGCGAGTGTTCAGCGTTTGTTTCACCTTGCAACAAATGAAAGCTGACAAAGCCCGGCACTTGATCGAGATAGGATTCGCGCGCTTTCCAGATGTCGATAAAATCCTGTTCGCGGCCCAAGGCAATTTTGAAACGGTTCATGGCGATAAACATAAAAACCTCTGCTTGTGTAATTAAAAAATTTACGCTGACCCCAAAACCGTAATGAATCGCGTCCCTAGGCCAGAGCCTGTGCCATCAGCCTATCGACTTTGGCGACGATACGGTGTTGTTCGACGAGGGGTGGCAGCGCCATAACAATGGCCGAACTGCAGCCTGATTGGCCGGTATCGGTGGCTGTCCATATGTTGAGATGTTCGGTCAGTAACTGAATCCCCCCCTAGCCCCCCTTTTTCAAAGGGGGGAATTTTGGTCCGGTGCTATTTTTCAGGGGCAGG
>DAIRVL010000240.1:0-2839 GCA_036802845.1 Pseudomonadales bacterium
GCATCGCTCCAGTGTCCCAACGCAAAAAAGAAAGCGCCGGAATCTGCATTTTTTTTGTCTTTGCTCGTTTCGAACCAGTCGTCGGTGTTTTTTGCTGCCCCTGAAGACGGTTTGGCAAAGGGGTTAATGAAATCCAGAAATGCAGGCATCTGGGTGGAGGATGTCTCTTCAGCAGCCGAAGCCGCCCGCGCAGTGTTTGCCGTGATTAGCACGAACACGGCAACTATATGAAAAATGTGCAGTAATAAAGTGTGGGCCATAAAAGTACGCGTGCATCCCTCAGCAGGATGGTCAGGGCAAAACAGCAAAATGATTATCAAAGGCCGCGTAGTGTATCATCAAGAAATGCCTGGCTCGACGTAGACAAGCACCGGTCGAGAATTAAATACGAGAAAATAAAGCGGCTAATCATGAACATTGTATGCGATGAAAATATTCCCCTGGCAGATCACTATTTTGCTTCACTCGGGGAGATTACGTATTATCCGGGACGTCATATCACAGCACAGTGTGTGCGTGATGCCGATGTCTTGTTGGTGCGTTCGGTGACAACGGTGAATGCCGCGCTCTTGCACGGCAGTCGTGTACGTTTTGTTGGCACCGCCACTATTGGTGAGGATCATATCGACAAAGACTATCTTGCAGAGGCCGGAATTGTTTTTGCCAATGCACCGGGTTGTAACGCTAATTCGGTGGCTGAGTACGTGTTGGCCGCATTGTTTGACTGGTGGTTGAATCCTTCAATTATTAAATCAGCGAGCGCTTTACAGCACTTGCGTATTGCCATCGTTGGTCTGGGAAATGTTGGTTCGCGTGTCAAAACGCTGTGTGAACACTTGCAAATTTCCACCGTGTGTTACGACCCGTTTAAAGCGTCGGACACAGCCATCCCTTTTGATGAAATCTGTAATGCCGACGTGATTACATTTCACACGCCACTGACAAAATCGGGCGCTTATCCTACGCATCATCTTGCTGATCAGCGTTTTTTGTCTTCCTTGAAACCGGGTACCTTGTTGATCAATAGCGGTCGCGGTGCCGTGTTTGATAATGCTGCTTTGTTGCAGCGCTTGACCACGCACACTGATTTAAGCGCGGTCTTGGATGTGTGGGAAGGTGAGCCACAGCCTGAGGCGTTGTTGATTCAAGCCTGTTATCTATCGACACCGCATATTGCCGGTTACAGTTATGACGGCAAAATCAAAGGCACCCAGATGTTATTTCAGTCGTTACGAGATTTTCTCGGCCAGTCGCTGCCGGAGCCGGCAGCAGCACCGGTGCCCTTGATTCAATGCAAACCGTCGGAGCAACTCGTGGGTGATGCATTAATCAATGCGTGTATACAACAGGCCTACGCGATCAGGCGTGATGATGATGCTTTAAAACAAGCAGCGCGTCAGGCGCAGAGTACGGTACAACTCGGGCAGGACTTTGATCGCTTGCGCAAATATTACCCGCAACGTCGCGAGTTTGGTGCGTACCAACTTGTTTTACCACCCAGGGCAAAGACAGAGGCGGTTTTGTTGGAACGTATGGGGTTTAAACTGGTTCAGATCAAAGATCAAACGCTGAAAGCGTAAATTCTGTACCACAAAGCGCTTATTTTATAGCTAAGAAAGAGCGCTTAAATCATACGCAAATGCACTGGTTTTGCGTGAAAAGCAGGGTTGTGCAACATGGCGCCAATCTGGAAAGTATGATCCTCCAGACGCTGGCATGCGCGCTGTACCATATATTCAGTGATAGGAATTTCTTTGCCCTCATTGGTGACGAGAGCGCTGCCATTGGGTAGCACAGTGGATGGCACAAGACGAAAATTGAACGATTGACGCATAGTGTACCCCGGTAAGGAGACGGCTCAACTACTGGTTAAGATAGTGACGACTTGGGCATGGCTGGATGTGCGCAGGCCAAGTTCGTTAATACTACGTTAATGTTCAGTGTAGCTTCAATAGCATTGAGTAGAAGTTTTTTTTGGTGCTAAAAATACGACGCACGTGATAATAATTGTTATAAATGACATTCGCACTATGTAATTCACCTCTATTTAGTTATGAGTCCAATGGCTATGTTTCTATGAGTCCAATGACTATGTTTCTATGAATCCAATGACTGATTTTCTATGAGTTCAATGCTTATGTTTCGTTTGGGTTTAATTATTAATCCATTGGCCGGTGTGGGCGGATCGGTGGCGCTGAAGGGCAGTGATGGTGCTGACACCGTGGCAACAGCCTTTGATCGAGGCGCTATTGCGATGGCAGAAGAGCGCTGTGCGCAAGCCCTGACACTACTTGAGCCTTTTAAAGCACAGATGGTGATTGTAACGGTTGCCGGTGTTATGGGTGGCAATCTGGCCGCTGCCCTGAGTTTTTCGAATTGCCTTTTGCCTGATGTTGTACCCTTAACTGCGACCACGGCGGATGATACCCGGGCAGCCGCCAAAGCCTTATGTGCACATGGGCTTGATTTGTTACTGTTTGTAGGGGGGGATGGCACCGCGCGGGATATTTACGCGGCCGTGGGGCTTGGGCCCGTGGTACTGGGTGTGCCTGCCGGGGTCAAGATGCAATCGGGCGTATATGCCAATTCACCGCAAGCGGCGGGTCGTTTGGTGAGCCTCATGATTCAGGGCGCCTTGTTATCGTTGATTGATGCTGAAGTGAGGGATATCGACGAAGAGGCCTATCGGCAGGGTAAGGTGCGTTCGCGGTATTTTGGTCAATTACGTGTACCTGCTGATGTGCGCTATTTGCAGCAGGTAAAATGTGGTGGCCTTGAGTGCGAAGAGCTGCTGCTTGATGAAATTGCTGCAGACATCATGGCTTCCATGGATAAACAC
>DAIRVL010000241.1:0-2827 GCA_036802845.1 Pseudomonadales bacterium
GACCAATGGCAATTAAATCCGTCCCGTCGAAATCATCAATTTCATCAATGACTAAATCCGATGACATTAAACGCAACGAGGGAAGAATGTAACGGCCACCACGTTTCGTTTCTGTTGCAGCCATCAGGTGATCAATGGTGCAACTTAAAACGGGTGCGTATAAAAACTGGCGGTCTTTGTTATTTTTTAATACGGTGGATAGTCCACCTTCAGGAATTTCTGATTCAAAATAGAGCTCGTTATCCAGCAGCGTTTCTTCAGATTCCGAACCTGTGTCGATATAAGTTTCGTCTTGCGAGTCTTCTTTATTTTTGCCGTGTAACTCCATAACCGCACGCGAACCAATCAATACGGCAAGCTCATCTTTTGCTAATTTAATGCGCTCACGGTACTCGTCACCTGTTTGCAGCGTTAGCGTACGCAAACCCAAGGCGAGAATATAACGAAGGCTTTCTCCATCTGCTGACAACGCACGCATAATTTTCGCATTGGCAAAGGTTTTCCCTTTTCCGGTACTGGCCATATTGACCGCAAAAAAACCAAAGTGTGAAGTGTCTAACTTTTCAGCCTGCTGGAGTCGCCACGCATTTATTTTGGTGACGGCAGTATCTTGCCACTGATACTTAAGTGGGCTCTTTTGCGCGAGCACTTTCACATCGTAGGCGCGTTGTAGCTCCTCATGTTTTCCCTCAAAGGCCGGTAATAAATGGGCATTTCTAAGAGCTTGATCCGCCACACCCACAAGGTGTTCATCAAGTTTTTGTTTTAGCTTTTTTGTTTCACCATCGGTATTTGCGTACAAATCGAGCTGACTGTGCCAGCGCGGGTCTGCGCCTTGTGACGAATAATAGTGATCGCCCAACATCAGAGACAGGCGGGAATAATGCGATACCAAACGCCAAGTTCCATCTGTCATGCATTGCTCAAGTAACGGTAAACAAATAATCAATTTATTGGCGTACTTCTTGGTCTTTGCGAGCCATTGATCAGAGTCACTCGGCAAGCCTTTTGGGTACACAAAACAGCGTTCCAAGTTTTCCTCAAATTCCCTTTCATTAAACTTGTTTTCATAACCCCACTTTTGCTCCAGCAATGAAAATAGTATTTGATGGCTGGATAGTGTCTGCCCTTGATTTTCTTTAACCCCAGGCAGTCTGTGATGGGAAACAATGAGCCACGCGAGTAAACTGGCCGCATTGGGTAGTTTTTCTAGCGGTTTATTTTTGTTTTTTTGTTTGTGATGCTTTTCTTTGACGAGTCTTTCTAAATCCTTCGCGGTGATATTCCCAGCCGCCAATCGGGATAGCCATTGCTCATCCGTTTCTCCATTTACAAACGCATTAAAAAACAGGACAGATATCCATTCGTGCCTGAGCGGATCGCCTTTTAATTTCCCGGAATTTTCAGGCTTTAACTTTTCTTGAAATAGTTCCGAGGATTTCCCCCAATCGTGAAAAAGTGCGGCTAACGCTGTGAGTGATTTAATAAGCGGCAAATAGTGCCAATCATTTTCCCACTGGGTGTTCATAATCGTTTTCTGTGTTGTATTTACCGGCACAATGCCTTGCGTATTAAATTTACTGCGATTACCGACAAGCCAAACCAGTTCGCTCCGACTGCGACTACGTGCCCAATGACAACTTACCGCCGTATTCTTCGATGCTGTTTTACGCAACAATGCTTTGACTGCCTGCAAGCCTTCGTTGGTAATCACAGTTTGCCAGGCGTTGTTACCAATGCGGTTGGCAAAGGCATCTAAGACTCGTCGGGTTTTAATTAGCGCATTTTTTTCACACTGGGAAACGAAGGTGACCATCATAGGTCCTTACCCTCCAGACTAATGCGTTTAACCGCATCAAACATAAAATCGAGCGCATTATGCTGGATGAAATTTTGCAGGCATTGCTGGCGAAACTCCTGTTCATTGGCTCGCTCTTTGGCACAAATAAATGCCCACGGCAGTATTAAGGCATCTTTAATCAGATCGGCCACATCAAATACCAGCGCACCTCTACGGGTTTTTCCGTGCATAACGGCAAAACCATGAGGAATACCCAACACCCAGAGGGTAGTGGCAGCCAAGCCGTAAGCGAGATAATTACCGTGATTGAGGAAGGCATTGGCGTCATCAACACTGTCATGCTGACGGACAAAATCAGTTTGTTTAGTGTGATTCGCAGCGATTTTATAAAGATTTTTGGTGAATTGGGCTTCAACCAGCAGCAAGTCTGTGACGTTCTGACTTTGCGACATTCTGGCGGAAAATTGTTTGATAGCACGCTCTGTATCTAAATCATCACTAAAAAAGCCTTCGTTTTGCAGATCTCTGTCTTTCCCCCAAACTTTTTGCAGATACTCTATGCGTAATTGTTGAAATTTTTTGGCCGCTTTAAAGCGCTTTTCATCGTCAAACCAGAAAGCCATCCATCCTTGCACATATTCTGTAGGTCGATATTCACTTTGTGGCGAAAGCCATTCGATTTCGTTGGCGGCAATTAATGGCGTGCCGCCGCCACCGCTAAAACCCACGAGCACCCCGGCCGATGCCAGCATTCGCATGGCGGCTTGCGTAATGGACGTGCCGGTGCCCAGCAATATAACGGTGGTATTGGCAATGGGGATATTCCAATACTGGTTTTCGTTTTTTTCTTCGGTGAGATAAAGTACGCGGCCATCTTTTTGCATGACCCGGCACTTTTCAAGGTAATAAATATTGGCACGCTTTGAGTGCAATATGGCTTTGAGGTTGTTGAGTGCTTCCATCCTGGCAGCTTCGTATTATCTTTGGAAACTCATTATGGCAGATAAAAATTTCCAAAGATAAATT
>DAIRVL010000242.1:0-2815 GCA_036802845.1 Pseudomonadales bacterium
AAAAGCGGCAAAAGTATTAAGAATTAATTTCACGCCAGAATGGATTGATCTTCATCCCGATATTTTTGAGCGCGTCGTTAATGCGTCGTTGCAGTATCATCGATCGGGTCGTGGGATTGTTAATCAAATGTCAGCGGCAATGGCATTTGATAACGAAGAACAAATTAAAAGATTTGACTTGCCCGTGTTGGTGATTCATGGCACTGAAGATCAACTACTGGACTTTAAAAATGGCGAAATGATTGCCGCTAAAATACCCAACGCAAGCTTCGTAGCGATTAAAAAGGGTGGGCATATGACCTGGATTATGGATGAGGGCCTTACAGAACAAGCCATTGAAAATTTCTTAATACACGCCTGACATGTCAAGCCGCTTGCATGGGACTAAACCGTTATGAATTGGCCGGATAAAACATGTTTTATCCGGCATAAAGCACCTCTTACGAAGCAAGCACATAGGCATTAAGACCTGCCTCATTCAATAAATACGCACCTAAACGACTTCGCTGTCCGCTGTCGCACATCATCACATAATAGGCATTATGATCCAATTCAGGAATTCTCTTTCGTAATTCCTGCAGAGGAATATTAACGCCACCGTTAATTTGCTCGTTACGAAATTCAATCGGCAAACGCACATCAATCAAGACCACATCTTTTCGTTCATTTCGCCATTTATCAATATGCACAGGCGAAACATTTTTAAGCACGGGCTCTTGTAAAAGCGCTTTAAAATCGTCTTTGGACAAACACATCAATTCGCCGTCAGTGCTCATGGCAATCGACGCATTACGAATGGTTTCTCCCACCAGCGCCTCTTCACCGAAGTAATGTCCCGGTTTTAAATTGGCAATATCCACATTGCGGCCTTGCGCATCCCTTCGTGAGACAAGAGCATGGCCTTTTTTAATCACATAAAATTCATCACCCTTTTCGCCTTCACTCACCACACGAACACCGCGCGCAATTCGTTTTGACTTAAAGGCTCCGAACAGTTTTTGTATATGTGTTGCCGGTATTTTGAAAAACAATTTGGAGGCTAACAATGCCTCACTCCAATCAAAACCTGTAGCGTCACACGCGGTGTCACTTAAATCCTCTACAAGATATTCACCCATGTTTTGCAATGAAAGCAAACTATAGAATTCACTTTTATCAACACATAAAATCGAGCTGTGCCGTGTAGTCATTATCGACAAGATATCATCACGTTGATTCAATGCTTTCCTTACATCATCCTTCTCAGAGAAGGTATTTACAAAATACGATTTATCTTTAGATTTTATTTCGACCTCGCCACTCACGAGGTAAAGAAGCGTTTTTTTATCCGTTGATCTGAATAATGATTTCCCCTTTTTGAGATTCAAAATACCCGAATTTCGTTTTAATTTTTCAAGATCTTGCGTAGAAAATGACGAAAAGTCATCGTACCTTTTTAATAATTCAATTTCTGGAATGTATACGGCCATCGAATTGTTCATCATCTAAACACCCCTACGCAACAATGGTTACATCTCATGAATCAATACCAATGTGTGTCAGTATAAGACGCATCGCGCCGCTAAAATGTGGCTCAGGTGCAAAACTTTGTCACTTTCTAACAAATACAGGCAGAAAGTATTAACTCAATCACAGCGATTAATACTGATATTTGAATTTCGTGACAGGCTATTCATATTTGTGTCGGACACATAGGAATATTAAAGCGCTGTGATAGCTTAAAGATATAAGTAATTAATGCAGGACAAGTCCAATGAATGCATATCAAAAGCAGGTACCAATTGCCGACCTCATTGATGGCATGTTTGTGTGCCAATTACCCGTACCGTGGAAAGACACACCTTTCCCATTACAGGGTTTTTATGTGCAATCCCAAGATGACAAAGATCAACTCGCAAAATATTGCACCTATGTATTTATTGATATTGTGCGCTCACGTTCAGTAAATTTAAGACGACCATCAGGCTGTAATCAGAACCCTGAACCACCTGAAGAATACAAAAAAAACATAGGCACCACTGGCACAAAAAAAGTAATTCAAGCTAAATCCATCAAAAAAAACAGTTCGCGTTATTCAAATACACCTATTAAAGATCTTGATAAGGAATTTAAAAAAGCCAAATCAACCCACGCAAAAATTTTAATCGCCATAAAAGAATTTAGTGAAAACGCGCTCGAAAACAAAACCAAAGCATTTAATATTTTGCGCGAAAGTTCTGCCTCACTGGTGGAAAGCGCCATTAATAACCCGGATGCTTTAATTTGGTTAACACGACTCGAAAATCAGCGAAAGGATTTATTCAATCATTCAATTAACGCCGCCATTTGGGGGCTTATCCTGGGTCGGCATCTTGGATTGGAGCAAGACACGCTACAGGATTTAACACTCGCCCTATTACTATCAAAAATTGGTTTGTTAGAGGAACAGACTAGCAACCAAGAAGTAGAGTCACCTTCAGCTTATAATTACATTAATCAGAGTTTGCTCTGCTTAAAAAACTCACCAAAAATCAATGCTGGCGTTATGACCACCATTAAAACCCATATGGAACGTCATGATGGATCAGGTGGCCCCCAGGCAATTACAGGGGATAAAATCCCGCTTCTTGGAAAAATTGCGGGCATTGCGGATTGCTATGAAGCATTGCTTAATCCACTTGATGAGCATCAGTCACTTAGTTGCAGTGAAGCAATAACATTCTTGTTCAGTCAGCGAAACATTAAGTTCCAGTCTGATCTTGTTGAGGAATTTATCCAGGCGATTGGCATTTATCCAACCGGCTCAGTAGTGGAATTAAATAACAAGGAAATTGGG
>DAIRVL010000243.1:0-2738 GCA_036802845.1 Pseudomonadales bacterium
ACAAGCGCACGTTCTTAACGCCAATGGACGCATTGACGACGGCGCCATTGCCACCTTGTGCGACAGTGCCGGTGCCATGGCGGCTATTTCCATGAACAATGACAGCATGGCGCGTGGCTCCACACCATCCTTGCACATCAATTATTACGACACACCGAAAAATGAAACGCTGGTGGCGCTGGGTTCGGGACGCTGGCGGCAGCAGGAATCTTTTCTGGCGACCGTGCAGGTGGCCGGCGAAAACAGTGGCATGGTGTATGCCGATGCCCAGGTGCTGTTTCGTATTGTCTGATTGGACGTATTGTCTGATCCGACCGCAGCGGGATTCTACGCATGACGCCATTGCGTGCGTCATCGTTTAATGCCGTTCACTATTGGTGCATTAAACCAGACACCTGATCAGGCATCTCTAGCGAGACGCGTTGGAAAACCCCGCTAACACAAGTCTTTTTCCCCTGTTACTCATAGCGTTATATGCACTCATGCCTGCATTGATTAGGTCTGGCATGGGCATTGCCTTTAACAATGTATGCAACGTGGTTTTTTACGTTTTGCGTTAGCATCAGGCGGATGAGTGCGCCTGATCATTCGGATAACAAGAGGCTAGCTGCATGACTCCAGTGGTTGTTAAACGCAAGATACATCAGCCGTCATCCTTACCCCTGCAGGCCTATCTGGAAGACCTGTATCACAAACTCAGTGGCGCCACGGCTGGCGAAGTAGCGAGTTACATTCCGGAACTGGCGCGGGTTAATCCGGATCAGTTCGCTATTGCACTGGTCACGGTGGACGGTTACATCTATCAGGTGGGGGATAGTCATCAGGAATTCACCCTACAGTCGATATCCAAAGCCATTACCTATGGTCTTGCGATTGAAGATCAGGGTGTGGATGCTGTACTGGAAAAAGTTGGCGTTGAACCTTCGGGTGAAGCCTTCAACTCCATCAGTCTGGAAAAAGATACGGGTCGCCCGCTTAATCCGATGATTAACGCAGGTGCCATCGCCACCACAGGTCTGATCAGTGGCGCGACGCCGGAGGTGAAACTCAAGCGTATCTTGCAGCGTTTTGAAAAGTTTGTCGGCCATCCTTTAAGTATTGACGAGGAGGTCTACCGTTCGGAACGTGACACCGGGCATCGCAATCGCGCTATTGCCCATCTCTTGCGTAATGCCGACATCATCGAGGGTGATCCTGAGCCTGTTGTAGATCTGTATTTCAAGCAATGTTCAATTCGTGTCACGGCACGGGATCTGGCCGTAATGGGCGCCTGTCTGGCCAATAATGGCGTTAACCCGATTACGTCAGAGCTTGCACAAAAAAGCGATTATGTTGAAAAGGTGCTGAGCATCATGACCACCTGCGGCATGTACGATTATTCCGGCAGCTGGGTCTACAGCGTTGGCATGCCGGCCAAGAGCGGCGTCGGTGGTGGCATCATGGCGGTATTGCCTGGGCAGTTCGGTATTGGCGTGTTCTCGCCACGGCTTGATAGCAAAGGCAACAGTTATCGTGGGCTGAGTGTCTGTGAGCAAATTTCACGGGATTTTGGTTTGCACCTGCTGAAAGTGGTGCGTGCGACCTCTTCGTCAGTGCTGCGGGTACGTTATAACGCCGTGGATGTGCATTCACGACGGCTTCGGCCTCTTGCGCAGCGCGAGACCTTGGCTAACCAGGGCCAGCGCATCCGTGTTTATGAGTTACAAGGAGAGTTGCGTTTTGCGTCATCCGATTCGCTCATTCGCAGCATTATTGCTGACTGGGATGAAACAGATTATCTGATTCTCGATTTCCATCGTGTGGTAGACATCGACCGATCCGCGGCCTATTTGCTCAGCGGTCTGCTGATGCAATTTGATCTGGCGGGCAAGATTGCCTTGCTAACCGGCACCGATGATAAATACACCTTCCGGCGCTGGATTAAACAAAGTGTCACCACCAGCGATATCAGTAAGTTGTATCGATTCGCTACCACAGATCGTGCGCTGGAGTGGTGCGAGCAGGTCTTGCTTGAGCAATTGGGTCAGACCGTGCCAGCCAGCGTGGAAATCCCACTTTGGCAACAATCCTTGTGCGAAGGCTTAACTGAGGACGAGCTCGAAAGCCTGAGCCTTGCCAGCCGACGCCACAGATTTGCGCAAGGGGACATTATTTTTCGCAGGGGCGAGACGGGCGTTTCACTGTTTTTTCTGCTGCGCGGTGTGGTTGATATGTTGGTCAGTACCGGGAATGGGCAAGAACGCCGGGTGGTGACCATGTGCCAGGGCATGTCATTTGGTGATTTTGCCATGGTCACCGGTGGCCCACGTTCAGCCGATGCGCACGCCGTAACTGATGTTGTCTGTCTGGAGCTGGCTGTTGCGGCGATCAGTGACGCCGTGAAATTAAAATTGATGGCCAATCTCGCCAAAGAACTGGCGCGGCGCATGAACGCCGATGCACGCACCTTGCAAATCTTGGGTTAAAACCGCGTATTGATTGCGCTCATGCGCTATGAGAGACGCCCACTTGAGTAGCGAAAATGACTAAATATTTATCTGCCGCCTTAAGTTTAAGCGTGTTTTGTTGCCTGCCATGGTCAGCCACTCAGGCCGCAGATTGCAAGAGCGCTATCGGCACATTGGTCACCCTCGAAGGCGCGGTTGAAATCATGGCCAATAGCTCGCCGCAATGGCACAGGGGCGAACTCAATACCGCACTTTGCAAGGGCGACACGATTCGGGTGGGTGAGCGCAGCC
>DAIRVL010000244.1:0-2721 GCA_036802845.1 Pseudomonadales bacterium
TCAAGGTGCGGGTGATGCTGATTCAGAAGAGGAAAGTGAAGATCTTTCATCTTAATTATTAGTTAGTTATTTAAATATTTTAACGTTAAATATTAATATCAGGGTTAGTGACAAATGACGCGATCCTATAATTTTTGTGCCGGGCCGGCCGCGTTGCCGCAAGAGGTTCTGAAAAAAGCCCAGGAAGAGTTGCTTGACTGGAACGCCAAAGGTTTGGGTTCGGTGATGGAAATGAGTCATCGAGGTGATGAATTTGTCGCCATTGCCGAACAGGCCGAAGCAGATTTGCGCGAGCTGATGACTATTCCTGCGCACTACAAAGTGCTTTTTTTGCAGGGAGGTGCGAGTATGCAGTTTGCTGCGGTGCCTCTGAATCTGTCAGGCAAACAGAATGAAGTTGATTATTTTCATACCGGCGAGTGGTCAAAAAAAGCCATTGCTGAGGCTAAACGGTATGCAAAAGTGAATATTGTTGCCAGCAGTGAGGCGGAAAACTTTAGCCTTGTGCCCGCTGCTTCTGACTGGCGATTAAATCCTGACGCAGCGTATGTGCACTACACTCCGAATGAAACCATTGGCGGCCTTGAATTCCATGACATTCCTGATGTTGGTAATAAGCCCCTAATTGCAGATATGTCGTCGAATATTCTGTCCAAACCCATGGATGTCAGTCGGTTTGGTCTTATCTACGCGGGCGCGCAGAAGAATATCGGGCCTGCCGGTTTGACTGTAGTCATTGTTGATGAGTCTTTATTGGGCCGGGCGCTGCCTATATGTCCGGCCATGCTGGATTATAAAATCGCGGCGGACAATGCTTCGATGTATAACACGCCACCGACCTTTGCCTGGTATTTGGCGGGACTGGTATTTCAGTGGCTTAAAGCGCAAGGCGGGCTTGAAGCGATGGCAATCAAGAATCAGCAAAAGTCCGAAAAACTGTACGCAGCTATTGATTACAGTGGTTTTTACAGCAATCCTATTGCCCTGAAAGACCGTTCACGTATGAATGTACCTTTTGTGTTAAGCGATGCCAGTCTGGATAAAGTCTTTTTGCAGGAGGCTGAACAGGCAGCCCTGTTTAATTTAAAAGGGCATCGTTCAGTAGGGGGAATGCGGGCCAGTCTGTATAATGCCGTGCCTGAGGCAGCCGTGGATGCTCTGATTGATTTTATGCAGGATTTTGAAAAACGGTACGGTTAACAGGCGAAATCGTTTCAATCGGTGTTTGGATGGTTTTTCCATCGTGCACTGATCAAGCCAATTTACGGATTACAGTCTGCGTTAGATTTCTACTATGACGGACACTATTATTAAAAATATTAATGACTTGCGCGCTGAAATTGATGAAATAGATCAGCAGCTTCAAAAATTATTAAATCGTCGTGCGTCTTGTGCCTTGGAAGTGGCGCAAGCCAAAATGCGAGAAATCAAGGACAGTCCGGTCCAGTTTTATCGTCCTGAGCGTGAAGCCCAGGTTCTGCATAATGTCATGCAACGAAATCAGGGCCCTTTGGCCAATGAAACCGTTGCACGTCTGTTTCGAGAAATCATGTCAGCGTGCCTGGCTCTGGAAAAACCCATGCGAATTGGTTTTTTGGGACCGGAGGGTACATTCACGCAGGAAGCGGCAATCAAACACTTTGGCCATGCCGTAGTGACGGTGCCTTATGCGTCGATTGATGAAGTGTTCCGGGAAGTGGAAGCCAATGCCGTGAATTACGGCGTGGTGCCTGTAGAAAACTCGACCGAAGGGGTTGTTAATCATACCCTCGACAGTTTTCTTGATTCGGGGCTTAAAATTTGTGGTGAGGTTGAATTGCGCATTCACCACCATTTGCTACTCCCTAAAGGCCGGAATAAAGACAGCGTTAAACGCATTTATTCCCATCAGCAATCCTTCGCCCAATGCCGTAAATGGCTTGATAGCAATTGGCCAACGGTTGAACGTGTTCCTGTCAGTAGTAATGCGGAAGCGGCGCGTCTCGCCGCGCTGGAAGACGGGACGGCAGCCATTGCCGGTGATATGGCAGCAGAACTTTATAAACTCGACAAACTTGCTTCCAATATTGAAGACAACCCGAGTAATACCACGCGATTTCTGATTATTGGTCTGCACGCAGTGCCCATCAGTGGCAAAGATAAAACGTCAATTTTGGTGTCTGTGCGCAACCAGCCTGGTGCTTTGTATCGTGTGCTGGAACCTTTTCATCGTTATGGAGTCAGTCTTAATCGTATTGAAACACGGCCGGCTAAAGTCGGTACCTGGGCGTATGTCTTTTTTATTGATTTCGAAGGGCATGTTGACGAAGTGTCGTTAAAGCCTTTGTTTGAAATCTTGTCACAGGAAGTCAGTGATCTGCGTATTTTGGGGTCTTACCCAAAAGCCGTGTTGTAAGCTTCATAACCAAACTGAAAAGTGAGCAGGAGAACTCTATCGTGAGCTGTGACTACTTAGCGCTGACCCATGCCGGTATCCAGGCGCTTCATCCCTATCAGCCCGGTAAGCCTGTTGAGGAGCTGGAGCGGGAACTGGGGCTCACCGATATAATCAAGCTCGCGAGCAACGAAAATCCCAATGGACCAAGTGCAGCTGTGCTTCAAGCGCTGGCTGCAGCTGGCAAGAGTTTGAGTCTTTATCCTGATGGCAATGGTTTTGTCTTGAAACAAGCCTTGCAAAAAAAACTCAAAATAAATGCCGCGCATATTACCTTGGGCAATGGG
>DAIRVL010000245.1:0-2685 GCA_036802845.1 Pseudomonadales bacterium
GCACTAAGACTTTTCACGAAGCACCGACTTGCCCCGCCCAATGGCATAATACGCAAAACCTTTTTGTTCCATGCGCTTGGGTTCAAACAAATTACGCCCGTCAAAAATCACTGCCTGATGCAGCATTTGTTTGATCAGATCAAAATCAGGTGCCCTGAAATTTTGCCACTCGGTACAAATAACCAGTGCATCGGCATTTTTAAGTGCGGCCTCCTTGGTGCCGCACAATTGCAGATCATCTCTGTCACCATAAACGCGTTGTGTTTCGTCCATGGCTTCTGGGTCATAGGCTTGCACTTTGGCGCCTGCCGCCCACAAAGACTCCATCAGTACGCGGCTCGGTGCCTCACGCATATCATCGGTTTTTGGTTTAAAGGCCAGACCCCACACGGCAAAAGTTTTACCCTGAATATCCCCTTTAAAATGCTGCTGAATATAGGCAAACAATTTATTTTTCTGCCGCGCATTAACGGTTTCAATAGACTGCAACAAAGTGGAATCGTAACCCACACTGGCGGCTGTTCTAATCATTGCCTGTACATCTTTGGGGAAACACGAGCCACCATAACCACAGCCCGGATAAATAAAATGGTAACCAATACGCTGATCTGCACCAATGCCCTGACGCACCATTTCAATATCTGCCCCCAAATATTCCGCCAAACACGCCATTTCATTCATGAAACTGATTTTTGCGGCCAACATGCAATTGGCCGCGTATTTGGTTAACTCCGCCGAACGCAAATCCATAAAAATAACCCGATCATGGCTACGATTAAAAGGCTGATACAATTCCAGCAAATCGTCTTTTATTGCATTATCACCAATACCAATAATAATGCGATCGGGTTTCATGAAGTCCCCCACCGCTGCGCCTTCCTTGAGAAACTCCGGATTTGAAGCCACATGAAATACATGATTTTTGGCACAGGCACTCATGCTTTGCTGAATTACTGCGCTGACCTGGTCAGATGTTCCGACCGGGACAGTTGATTTGGTGACAATAATTTTTTGATTGTTAATATGACGGCCAATGGTTTCAGCAACCATGAGCACATATTTTAAATCGGCAGAACCGTCTTCATTCGGCGGTGTGCCCACCGCAATCATAATAATATTTGAGGCTTCAACCGCCGAAGGTGCATCGGTTGTAAACTGTAAATTGCCTGATTCCAAATTGCTGACAACCAACGATTCCAGACCCGGTTCGTACACGGGCAAATAACCAGTTTTGATGCGCTCAATTTTTTTTGTATCAACATCAACGCAAATCACTTGATGCCCGACTTCTGCCAAACAAGCGCCCGTGACAAGGCCCACATAACCTGTGCCAAATATTGTGACTTTCATTGCACGCATTCCTGTAAAGATTAAATGCCAGCAAGTTCAAATAGAAAAAATTCCTCGCATCAACTGACATCAATAACTCAAACTTATATCTATAAAAAATTACAAACAGATTAAAATTATTAAAAAAGACAAAACAACTATCGACGTGCACGTGCCATAACAGCGCTGATAATTTCCTGCGTTTGCCGAATATTATCGGCTGTCAGCGTCGGATGCACTAAAAACATCAGGCTGCTTTCACCCAAGGTCTTGGCCGCCGACAAGCGTGTAGCAGGACGAAAACCCGTGTGATCAAAGGCTTTTTCAAGATAAACCTCAGAACAGGATCCCTGAAAACAGGGCACGCCCGCTGCCGTAATTTCATCAATAATGCGATCACGTCCCCAATCTGACTTCAGTGCCGCCAGATTTACAAAAGCATAAAACTTGTAATAGGCATGCTCTATATCGTTAGACGGCACAGGCACCCGCAAAATAGCCTGCGCCACCCAGGGTGCACAGGCTTCGGCAATTGCCAAGGCATTTTTTTTACGCTGAAGATGCCAATCTTCCATGTGAGTCAACTGCACACGGCCAATGGCCGATTGCATTTCGGTCAAACGCCAATTGGTACCAAAGGAATCATGTAACCATCTAAAGCCGGGAGGATGCACTCGATGGTAAACAGCCTCGTAACTTTTTCCATGATCTTTATACGACCACGCTTTTTCCCAAATCGTTTTGTCATTAGTGGTAAGCATGCCGCCCTCACCCCCGGTGCTCATAATTTTATCCTGACAAAACGACCACGCGGCGACATGCCCCAACGAACCCACCGGACGTCCTTTGTATTGAGCCCCATGCGCCTGCGCACAATCTTCAATCACATACAACCCATGCGCCTGCGCAAGCAACATGATGCTATCCATATCACAAGGCCATCCGGCCAAATGCACACACACAATGGCCTTGGTACGGGGCGTTAAACAGGCTGTAATACTTTTAGCGGTAATATTCTGACTTTCACTGTCAACATCGGCAAAAACAGGGCAGGCACCGGCATTCACAATAGAAGACACCGATGCCATAAAAGTTCGTGATGTGACGATGACCTCATCGCCGGCACCAATACCTAAACTGATAAAGGCCAAATCCAGAGCCACCGTGCCATTTGCCAGCGCAACCGCATATTCACAACCAGCAAACCCGGCGAATTCCTTTTCGAATAAACGCCCAACGTCCCCTGTCCAGTAATTCACTTTATTTGAACGCAAAACTGCGCTCACCGCCTCTATTTCTTCTTCGCTGTATGAGGGCCAGGATGAAAACACTGAATTATTCATAAATGTACCTTGC
>DAIRVL010000246.1:0-2674 GCA_036802845.1 Pseudomonadales bacterium
CTTGTAATTTCAGTCCGATGACTGGAACGGCAATGAAATAGACCAACACCGTATAGATAATCAACTTTTTTCGGGGTGAAGGGTGGGTGAGTTGTTTGAGTAATAAATAAAGCAGTGTAACTCCGATGCAAAGCAGCGCACTTAGACCAAAAATACCACTGATAGGTGCAAAACCTGTCACGGGCGTATCACTCAAAGCGTAACCGACGTAGAGCCAGGGGAAGCCGGTGAATAACCAGGTTTTAACCCATTCAACCAACACCCAAAGCGCAGGAAAGCCAAGCAAAGCCCAGCGATTCAAACCCAGAACACGGTACAGATAGCCTTGTACGGCGGTTACAAAACCCATAATAAGAATAAACAACACAGTAAGCAGAATGGCCACGGGAAGCGGGGTCGCGCTGTAATCATGGATGCTGACAAAAACCCATGAGGCCCCCACAGCATAAAGACCGATACCAAAAAACCAGCCGCTCAAGAGCGCCTGATGGCGGGTTTCACTCTGCCATAACAGCAGCACGCCCAAAAGTGCCAGGAATGTTAAGGGGTAAAAATGGAAAGGAGCGAAACCTAAAGGTAACAGAGCCCCAAAACCCATTGCGGCGGCATAATGCAAAAAAGCTTGGGGATGTGACACCGAAATGTTCATGGCTGTTTAATCAGAGTGAATACGGGCGCTGATTCTAACTGCCAATGCGCATCTTGTCTTTAAGTTGTCTTCTATGGGTACGATAGAGCGCTGAGCACCGTCAGAACCAGGTGACTGGTTCTGACGGTGAGCTTAGGCGTTTTCAGTTTCGGGTTGAACTTCCAGTAAATGAATGGAGCGATTGTCAGCATTCAATACGCGGAACAGCAAGTTGTTAATGGAAACCATTTCATCCCGTTTGGGCAGGCGCCCAAACTCCTTCAGAACAAATCCGCCAATGGTATTGAACTGGTTTTCATCAAACGATGTTTTGAAATACTCATTAAACTCATCGACGGGTGTACGTGCTTTTACGACGAAGGTATTGTCTTCACCTTCTTTGATCAGATAATCCTCTTCTTCGTAATCATGCTCATCATCAATTTCGCCCACGATTTGCTCGAGCACATCCTCAATCGTGATTAAACCGGCGATTCCACCGTATTCATTAACCACGATAGCCATGTGATTTTGAGTGTCACGGAAGTTTTTCAGCAGGGCATTAAGGCGTTTGCTTTCGGGTACCTTGATGGCGGGGCGTAAATAATCACGTATGGCAAAGCGTTCAAGTTTGCCTTCAATAGCGGGTTTTAGCAGATCTTTTGCTAAAAGAATACCCAGCACTTCGTCGGGATTGTTACCCAAAACGGGGAAACGGGAATGAGCAGAGGTGAGCACTTCGTCAATAAATTCCCGGGCTGTTTGTTCTTCCTTGATCACTACCATTTGGCAGCGAGGAATCATGACTTCTTTTACTTGCATTTCTGACACCATCATCGCACCTTCAATGATGCTCAGTGCTTCGGTGTCAAATAACTGGCGGGAATGCGCATCTCTGAGAATCTGGAGGAGCTCTTCGCGATTGCGTGGTTCATTGCCGCTAAAGGCCTGGGAAATGCGTTCAGCCCAGGTGCGTGGTTGGTTCGTACTCGGAGGGTCGTCTTTCATGTTCTCGTAGTGTAGTTATAGATAAGGGTTAGCATAGCCTAATTTTGCCAAGAGGTTAACCTCAAATTGTTCCATTTTTTCAGCATCCCCAGTTTTGATGTGATCGTAACCAAGCAAATGTAGGATGCCATGAATGAGTATATGTGCCCAATGAGCGTCACTGGTTTTTCCCTGGTTTTGCGCTTCATCAAGAATGACAGGCGCACACAGAACCAGGTCTCCAAGCAAGGGAACGTGCGGCCCGGGCGCCTGCTCATAAGGAAAAGACAATACATTCGTTGGTTTGTCTTTTTGACGGTACGTGGCGTTAAGCAACTGGATTTCCGCTTCATCAACAAAACGAATGGTCAGTTCCTGACCTTCATGGTGATTTTGCAAATACTCGCTCAGGGCCAGATCAGTCCAGCAGGTGATCTGCTCGTCAGAAGGCGTTGACGCATGGGTGGCACGCTGTATATCGATCAAGACGTTGGCTGTCATCAAGAAGGCCTTCAGAGGGCTTAAGTTTTAGGTTGTTTGAATCGGTTTTTATGGTTTCCTTTGGGGAGCTGCTGATCATAGGTATCGTAGGCCTCAACAATACGTTGTACCAGCGCGTGTCGAACAACATCCTTGGGTTTGAAAAACGTAAAACCAATGCCCTTGACGCCTTCCAGAACCGTAATGGCCTGACTCAGACCCGACTGGGTTCCAGCGGGTAAGTCTGTTTGAGTAATGTCGCCGGTAATAACGGCTTTGGAGCCAAATCCAATACGCGTCAGAAACATTTTCATTTGTTCCGGGGTGGTATTTTGGCTCTCATCGAGAATTATGAACGAGTTGTTCAAGGTTCTGCCGCGCATATAGGCCAGTGGTGCAACTTCAATAACTTGTTTTTCGAGTAATTTATTGACCTGCTCAAAGCCCAGCATTTCATAAAGGGCATCGTATAAAGGTCGTAAGTAAGGGTTGATTTTTTCCGCGAGATCTCCGGGTAAAAAACCCAGTTTTTCGCCGGCTTCAACCGCAGGGCGAACGAGGAGAATACGCTGGATTTCG
>DAIRVL010000247.1:0-2578 GCA_036802845.1 Pseudomonadales bacterium
TTTATTTGCATGACAAGGTTAAAGGGATCAACCCTCAAAATAAGACAGTCATGTCTGCAAACGGTGTCAGTGTTTCCTATGATAAGTTGATTTTGGCCACCGGTTCCTTTCCCTTTGTGCCACCAGTGCCGGGGCATCAGCGCGAGAATTGTTTCGTTTATCGCACAATTGATGATCTGGATAAAATTGCTGCTGCGGCAAAAAACTCCAAAACAGGCGTGGTGATTGGGGGTGGTTTGTTGGGTTTGGAAGCGGCCAAGGCACTGAAAGATTTGGGTCTTGAAACTCATGTTGTTGAATTTGCACCACGATTAATGGCGGTACAAGTTGACGAGGGTGGGGGCGCCATGCTGCGCGCCAAGATCAAGGAATTAGGCGTTCACGTTCATACAGGAAAAAATACCAAAGAAATTGTAGAAGGTGATAAGGCGAACCATAAAATATGTTTTATGGACGACGAAGAGATTGATGCGGATGTCATCGTTTTTTCTGCCGGAATCCGCCCGCAGGACGAGTTGGCCAGACAAGCTGGATTGAATGTAGGGGCTCGTGGAGGCATCGTTATTAATAATTTCTGCCAAACCTCCAACGAAGATATTTATGCCATCGGTGAATGCGCCTTATGGGATCAGCGTATCTTTGGCTTGATTGCACCCGGTTGGCAAATGTCTAAAGTGGCGGCGGATCATTTAATTGGCAAAGAGACTCCTTTCCTTGGTGCGGACATGAGTACCAAGCTCAAGCTCATGGGTGTTGATGTGGCCAGTGTGGGTGATGCGCATGGTCGCACCGAAGGAAGCCGTTCATTTAGTTACACCGACGAAATTCAGCAGGTGTATAAAAAGATTGTGGTCAGTCAAGACTGCAAACATTTGCTGGGTGCCGTTCTGGTAGGAAATGCCGAAGAGTACGGCACCTTGTTGCAGTTTATGCTCAACAAAATCCCGCTGCCTGAAAATCCGAATTCACTTATTTTGCCCGCTAACGAGGGTGTCAAGTCTGGATTGGGTGTGGCGATGTTACCTGATACGGCGCAAATATGTTCCTGTAATAACGTGACTAAAGGCGATTTGTGTTGTGCCATTGAAAGTGGAATTAGCGAATTGGCTGAATTAAAAAGCGCTACCAAGGCAGCCACGGGTTGTGGTGGTTGTGCTGCACTGGTTAAACAAGTGCTTGATTGCGAGTTGCAAAAACGCGGTATTCAGGTCGATAAAAGTTTGTGTGAGCATTTTCACTATACGCGCCAGGAACTGTACCATCTGGTTCGTGTCGAAAAAATTCGTAGTTTTGATGCGTTAATTGCCAAACATGGCAAAGGTCATGGGTGTGATATTTGTCGACCCGTTGTCGGATCTATTCTAGCCTCCTGCTGGAACGCTTATATTCTTGAGAAAGATAAGGCAGTGCTCCAGGATACCAATGACTATTTTCTTGCCAATATGCAAAAAGACGGTACTTATTCCGTGGTGCCTCGTATTCCAGGGGGTGAAATCACGCCTGAGGGGCTGATCACGATAGGTAAAATTGCCAAAGAATTTGACCTTTATACAAAAATTACCGGTGGACAACGTATAGACATGTTTGGCGCGCGTGTAGATCAATTACCCTTGATCTGGAAGCAGCTTGTCGATGCCGGGTTTGAAACAGGTCATGCCTATGGTAAGGCCATGCGAACCGTTAAATCCTGTGTAGGCAGCACCTGGTGTCGCTATGGCATGGATGACAGTGTCGGTTTGGCGATAGAGCTTGAAAAGCGATACCGTGGTTTGCGTGCACCACATAAATTGAAATTAGCCGTGTCAGGATGTACGCGTGAATGCGCAGAGGCACAGGGTAAAGATGTAGGGGTGATTGCCACGGAAAAGGGCTGGAATCTTTATGTCTGTGGTAATGGAGGCATGAAGCCGCGTCATGCCGATCTCTTCGCTTCAGATCTCGATAAAACAAGCTTGATTAAATATATTGATCGCTTTTTTATGTTTTATATTCGCACGGCCGATCGTTTACAACGCACCTCCGTGTGGATGGAAAATATGGAAGGAGGTTTGGCTTATCTCCAGGATGTGATTATCGCCGATAGTTTGGGCCTGGGTGCGCAACTTGAAGCTGAAATGCAACTTGTTATCGATAACTACGAATGTGAGTGGCAGCGTACGCTAAAAGATGAGATTTCCATGCAGCGTTTTACACACTTTGTTAATAGCAAAAAAACGGATTCAAACATTGTTTTTGTGCGTGAACGTCAACAGATTCGCCCGGCGTTTGATAATGAAAAAACCATGTTAGAAACAGCATAAAACGAGATAATTGATATGAGTGACTGGTTGGATATTTGTGAGCTCGATCGGATTCTACCTAACAGCGGAGTCTGCGCCTTGGTTGATAACAAACAAGTCGCTATTTTTCGTTTTGGCGAAGGTCAGGATTTGTATGCAATAGATAACTACGATCCTTTCAGTAAGGCGAATGTACTTTCCCGTGGTTTGGTTGGTGATGTAAAAGCGCAACCGGTTGTTGCTTCACCCATTTACAAGCAGCACTTTAATTTGCAAACCGGGCGCTGTCTTGAGGATGA
>DAIRVL010000248.1:0-2563 GCA_036802845.1 Pseudomonadales bacterium
CCCCGGCCGAAAACAAGCCGGCATCCAGGCAGCGCCTATATTTACGGCAAAAACAGTGCGGCAAAAACAGTTTTGGGCCTTTAGCTCAGTTGGTTAGAGCATCCGACTCATAATCGGCAGGTCCCCAGTTCAAGTCTGGGAAGGCCCACCAAAATTCAAACCCCGGCGCGTCCGGTTGGTTTTTCTTTTTGAACATCATAAACACCTCCGTATCCCAAGAGTCATCTCTGCTACGCTGCATTACATGACATGCAGAGCAAAAAAACCAATAAAGTAGTGCCTTTGACCGTTTGGAATCACAAAACAACGCCCATGTTCGAACAAGCCTTCAAGAATATCGACGACGCGCTCTGGAAATAGGCCGGCTGCACCACCGAGCTGGACTACACCGAACAGACCTCCTGGATGCGCAAAGTGCCAGCGTCATGTTAGCCATTCGTCAACCATTGGGAGACGTGAAAAATGAATGAAGACATTCGCTGGAAACTGCGTTTCAATAACTACGACAAGGCATTTCATGAACTCAAGGAAAGCATGGAACTCGCCCATGAAAGGCCGCTAACCAAGCTGGAAAAACAGGGCGTCATTCAGGGATTTGAATACACACATGAACTGGCGTGGAATCTTCTTAAGGACTATCTCGAACTTCAGGGGCATGTTGGTTTAATAGGATCTCGCGATACCACGCGCGAAGCCTTTAAACGCGGACTGATTGCTGATGGCGAGACCTGGATGGAGATGATCAAGTCCAGAAATATGGCTTCACATGCCTATGACCGAGATACGGCGAAGCGGATTTACTCCGCAATTTTCCCCCGATATTTCCAGGAATTCCAGTCGTTATACACAAATTTCTCTCAGCGTAGCGCAGAGGAAAGCTGATGGAATTTGGCCTCTCGGAGCAAACCTGCGCCACCATCCGCAAGATTCTCGACAGCACCCTATGATCAAGAAGGCCGTGATCTACGGTTCGCGTGCCAAAGGAAATTACAAAAACGGCTCGGACATTGACCTGACCCTAATGGGTGATGCGCTGGATTACAAAACACTGTCGGCGGTTGCTGGGGAGCTGGATGAATCATTCAGCTCGAGAGCATCCATCCGTTTTACGATGGCAATGGCCGCACCGGGCGCATCTTGAATTTGTTGATTCTGCAACGCGATTGCACCCGCTTCAGCAATAATCAGTGTTACAGCGTCGAGCGTAGCATCCACGCAGTTTTTTCATGGATCCGCATACGGTCTGATATCAAGGCTGCAGACGATTCGTCACCGGCACTCTGCGCAGTTTTCAGAACATCACGGCAGGCTTTTACGACCTGTTCATGACCTTTGGTGAGTATCGTCACCATCTCTTTTGCGGCCGGAATCCCTTCCACATCTTCAATGGATGTAAGACTTGCAAACGCTTTGTAAGTACCGGGGGCGAATACCCCAAGGGTGCGAATACGTTCGGCAATGTCATCAACGGCAATTGCCAATTCATTGTAATGCTCTTCAAACATCAGGTGGAGCTCGCGAAATTGTGGCCCCGTAACATTCCAGTGAAAATTGTGGGTTTGTAAATACAGGGTGTAAGAATCTGCTAACAGACGCTTTAAGCCTTCAGCAATGCTGAGGCGATCATTTTCATTAATTCCTATGTCGATGCCGCTCATGATTAACTCCTTTTGTTATGGATGTATGAGTACACGGTTATGTAATTGACCTGAAGTTTCGCCTTATTCCCTTCAATAAGCTGAGGCGTGCACAATGAGTCGTCTCGTAAAGCACCATTGCCGCTGTACGCTGTCGTTTATCCTGCCTACAGGCTTAGATCTCAGCAGTTCAGCCAAGTCTACACCCAAGCAGGCTGACTCTGCTTTAAAAGAGTTTGCAATACGGCCAGCGCCAACGAATTAGATTCGTGCCCACCGGGAGTTCCGAAAAAAGTAGCAATAGGGTGAAAATTAATGGGCAAGCGTACTCGCCCATTCACCGTTAAATTTTTCCGACCAAATCAAGACTAGGGGTTAATGTGTTCTGACCTTCTTCCCAGGCGGCTGGACACACTTCACCTTCATTATTTGCGACGTACTGGGCCGCTTTCACTTTACGAAGCATGTCTTTTGCGGAGCGACCAATACCCAAGTCATGGACTTCAGCGACCTTGATAATACCTTCCGGATTAGCCAGGAAAGTACCACGCAGCGCAGCGCCATCTTGTTCAATCATTACATCAAAACCACGCGTAATCGCACCAGTGGGATCACCGAGCATGGGGTAAGTGATTTTACCGATGGCAGCACTGGTGTCATGCCATGCTTTATGCACAAAGTGGGTGTCAGTGGAAACGGAATACACTTCCACGCCAAGTTGTTGCAGCTCAGCGTAGTGGTTTTGCATGTCGCCCAGCTCAGTGGGGCAGACAAAGGTAAAATCGGCCGGGTAAAACAAAAAGATCGACCACTTGCCTTTAACATCCTCAGACGTCACCGTTTTAAATTCGCCATTATGGAAAGCCTGCGCAGCAAACGCTGGGATACACCGATTTATCATAGCCATGGTATTTTCTCTCTCGTCG
>DAIRVL010000249.1:0-2553 GCA_036802845.1 Pseudomonadales bacterium
AGGCTACAGTGAGTTGATACCGTCCACTACCTCTTTGTTCCCTGCCTCTTGAGTGCCTCTTTGATATTCATTTTATATGTCATCCGAAAAGCTTTCTTCTAGCTCGTCTCATTTTGTGAGCCAATTACTCAATGCTGGCATCAGCTCGGATGATGATGATGAGGTTCGCCTCAATAAGTCGCTATTGATGCTGGCTACAGGCTTATTCACGATCACAGCAATGTTGTGGCCCCTAATTTATTCAGCGCTAGGAAAATCATTCTCGACGACATTGCCATTGCTGTTTCAGTTGATATTAACGGGCAATATGTTGTTGTACATCAAAAACCGTAATTTCGATTTCTTTCGTGTAACCCAGTTGGGAATTTTTCTTTTTCTTCCATTTGTTACTCAGTGGACCATGGGTAACTTTATTTCCTCAAGCGGCATCATATTATGGGCGCTAATTGCACCAATTGGCGCACTGTTATGCATCGGCGCGAATCAATCTGTTGGCTGGTTTATTGCTTGGGCCGCTTTAACCGCAATTTCCGGTGCGATGGACTACTATTTAGCCGACCCGATTTTCTCGGCTAAAAATGACATCGTTCCCATTCGCACGAGCCTAGTATTTTTCGCTATTAATTTTATTGCTGTAGCAGCAAGTATTTATTTGTTATTGCGTTACTCCATACTTGAAAACCGCAAAATACAAAAAAGACTGGAAGAAACCTATGCGCAACTACTAGTTCAACAAGATCGAGCAGAAAGTCTGTTGTTGAACATATTGCCAGCACCTATAGCCCATCGTTTACAGAACACAAATCAAACAGTTGCCGATGGTTTTGCCGATGTCACGGTGATGTTCGCTGATATCGTCAATTTTACTCAACTTGCCGCAAGCCTTTCCCCTAACCAAGTATTTACTACGCTTAATCAAATTTTTTCTGCCTTTGACGAGCTAGCAGAAAAATATGGCCTGGAAAAGATTAAAACAATTGGTGATGCTTACATGATTGCTGGCGGCCTTGATAACAATTGTCCAGACTACGCACATGCAATCGCCGATATGGCCATTGAAATGAATGCTACGCTAAACCAAAACGTTGGCGTTAACCCACTAGGTCTTGGAATACGAATTGGTATTGGCACAGGCCCCCTAATCGCTGGCGTGGTCGGGAAAAAGAAATTTATTTATGACCTCTGGGGAGATACCGTCAATATCGCTAGCCGCATAACCGCTGAAGGCCTATCAGGCATGATTCAATGCGATGCGACAACCTATCGAAGAATAGCGAGAGCATTCGTATTTGAAGGCCCACAAAGCACCCCACTTAAGGGAAAAGGAATTGTTGATATCTATAGACTGATCGGAAGAAAGCCCGTTAACGAATAAGCAATAAACCAACTCATTTTCTCCACCGGCAACACCAAAGCACAATTACTTGTGTTGCAGGATTTCATTTTCAAGAGGGGTGCAGATAATCGGATGCTGGTGTGAGACGAAAAGTAACGCGACCTATTCGGTTTTCTGCAAGTGTCAATCTGTAACCCATAGTCTCAGCATACTGAGCCGCCTGCATCAGGCCTATACCCAATCCCTTGTTGGAGGAAACAGGTCGAGAAAACAAATCCTTTAAAATTTTTTCTTCAATTTTCGCCCCATTGTCACTTAGCTCAAGTGTCGTACCTTGATTATTGGTTGAGATTTTTACGTTGACCAATAGTTCTGGCTCTCGTTGATGTTTATCCTCAGCGTTCTGTATTAAATTTTCAGTTACTGTTGAAAAAAGATCGCCTGGCAAGGCTCCATTCACAGCTGATGCATCCATAGATATCCAATGGCTTCCTACGACTCTGTGCTGAAAATTATTTACCCAATCTTGGGCTGAGGACAACTTTATTTTCTTAGTTTCTTGTGGAGCCTTTAACTTATCAATAGTTTCCGCCAATCTATTTGCTATCGCCGGTAATTGGCGTCGCAACAGCGCTTGATAAGCCTCAGAAGAGGTTGCTTCTGGCTCATTCACCGCAACACATAGCGCGTTTAGCGTTTGTAAAATATTTTTAATATCATGTGTCAGTCTTGCACCTGTCTCATGTATCGCTTGCATGTGCGACAGTTTTTTGAGAACAGCATCTCTTTTTTTATCGTTATAAAACTTGAGGAGCAACCGAGTGGGTAAATTGAAATGAAAATGCAGCGTTGTTGTCAATTGATATTGAGTATAAAGATGTAGTGTCAGTTCTTCATATTTGAATACAGAGCAGCAGCCATTTGTAATGCCATACTGACCTGCTCCCCGGTCAGTTTCCCATGTGATGCCAAGCACCCAAGGTAAATGTTGCGCCATACTACGGCATGCTTTTTCTAGAAAAATCTCAGGATTGTCTTCTTGAAAATCTAAATCAGTCAGCATTGCTAGCCACTGATCCATTGGTAATCCAATTGACATGAGATACCGGGAAAACAAGTTTCCTAACCCTGTAAACCCTGCACGAGGATTCCATGCCCAGCCTAACATCAACAAAACAATAGCAATTATGACGATCGACTGAAGCAATGCTTTAACG
>DAIRVL010000250.1:0-2533 GCA_036802845.1 Pseudomonadales bacterium
AAATTATTTTTGTGGTGGCGATATTTTCTATTCTTGGTGCGGCTATCGGGGGTTTGGCCAGTCAGCGCAGTTATGTGTTGTTGTCACTGGGTAATACGGTGCTCGAAACCAGCGTGTGGTTTGCTGTTCTGGCCATTGTGACGGTGCTGTTGGTCTTTGGAGTGGGCACCTTTCTGCTCTTTAAAGGCGTCAGTAGCGGACGTTATTTTCTTAACTGGCGGCAAGAGCGGCGATTGCAAGCTGCAATCAAACAAACCAAAGAAGGTTTTTTACAATTGGCGCAAGGCAGCTGGGCCAATGCCGAGTCCTTGTTAAAAGTATCGTTCGCTAACGACAGCCACTCTCTGCTGGGTTATCTGGGCGCTGCGCGTGCCGCCAACGAACAAGGTAAAAATGATGCCCGTGATGCTTATTTGCAGCGGGCGAAAGACCTCAACCCGGACGCAGTCCTGGCTATAACAACATCGCGGGCAGCCATGCAGCTTGAGCGCGGTCAATATAAACAGGTCATTGACACACTGTTGGAACTTGAAAGCCCTGCGGCACACAATCCCTATGTATTGAGTTTGCTGCAGCGTGCTTATATAGCCATTCATGATTGGTCGGCACTGCGCAGTCTTCTGCCTGTGTTGCGTCAGCACCAAGTCCTTGATACCGACACCTTAAACCGGCTTGAAAAAACCGTTTATTGTGAGCTTATGGCCAGTGTGGGCAGCAAACGTTTGCCAGACGAAGACGTTGCGCCCTACGTCAATGACCTGATCCGCTTATGGGAAGACGCGTCGATTTTATTGCAGGCCAATGCAAGCTTGCTGTGTGCTTATGCCCGCGCACTGGTTGCTTTGGGTGAAGCCGATCAGGCAATAAAACTGCTGGCGCGAGAAATGCCGCAGATCTGGAGTGATGAGGCCATTGCGCTTTATGGCCAGATAGAGGGCAGCAAGCCCCTGACGCAACTTGAAAAAGCCGAAAGCTGGTTGGCCACCTATGCCAACAACGAAGAGTTATTGCTGGCTCTGGGTCGTATTGCGTTGGCCGCCAACTTATTTGATAAAAGTAAACACTATCTGGAAAAATCGCTTGAAATCAGAAAATCCGCCGCTGCCTATGCTGCCTTAGGACGTGTTTATTCCGCGCTCGGCGATGACAAAGCCGCAAATCAGGCCTTTATGAGCAGTCTGGAATTGGGTCAATAAAACATCTCACTTCGGTTTTCTTGCCGATCTTACGCCAGATTTCATTTGTGTGAGTCTGGCGTAATCGTATTAATTCCATTCGAACGTGCTTTTGGTGAGTCTGGAAAATTCAAAACTCGTGTAACTGAAAGTAATCTTTATTTCTGATCTGAAATTAAATCAATCAAGTTTATGATGCAAACATAACTGTGGGGTAAACAACTCGCACTGAGATACCAACATCAGTAGCAAGTGATGTATCTGATGCTGCTAATTATTCTTAGGGCTACAGCTCTAAAGAGTCTTGCTAGTATATTGGGAAAAGACAGTCTAAAGTCACCACGACTAGATTTTATACTTGAAAATTTAAGGGATTAATTCAGGGATGCTTGGTAGGAAAACAAGTCCAGAAAAAGCAATTCCAGTCGTCAGGTATTCAGAGTGCCCGGCCAAAACATATATAGATCCAATGGGGAATACCACAATAGGTCGCAGTGTTTTAAATCATTGCCAAATTGTCGGAGAGGTGGCGCGGGAAATAATAGCTAGAACTCCAGCATCCCTTAGAGATTTATTATTCCCCGAAGGCGCAATTATGGCGGCTGCTTCGCATGATATAGGCAAAGTCAGTCCTTGTTTCGTCGAAAAGATTCGCCAAGTCTGCACACCCAGCTTAGAAACGATAAAACCATTACCCAATATCAATCCAAAATTAGAACGCCAATGGGGTGGTCATGCCGGTGTCAGTCAAGTGACGGCTAAGGCGCTTAATGCCCCTGACTATATTCCTGAAATTCTGGGTCAGCATCATGGTTTTGCTCCATCTGTTGCGGGCAAACGAGCCGATGATGAAAGTTTTGGTGGTCCAGCTTGGCGTGTATCGCCTGTGTGTGCTTTTGGTGGGGTAAAAAAATGCCGGTGAGTTACCGGCATTTTTTTGTTACTTGTACGAAATGTCAGAAATAATTTATTTCATGATTTCTTTCTGCATAACGGCCACTACACGACGGTTTTGAGCGCGTCCTGAAGCGTTGTCATTGCTGGCAACGGGTTTGGCTTCGCCATAACCAACGGCTTTAATGCGATTGGCAGCGATGTTGTAACGTGTGACCAGTTCTTTTTTCACGGAGTCAGCACGACGCTGGGATAAGGCCTGATTGTACTGATCTGAGCCTTGTGCATCGGTGTGGCCTTCAATGTCGACCACCACGTCATCGTACTTGCTGAGGAAGTCAGCCACTTTTTTCACTTCGGGCTGATACGTTTCAGTAATCACGTCTTTGGCGGTAGCAAACTGAATGTTGAGTTTAACTGATTCGATAGTCAGTTTTTTTGGCACACAGCCGTAGCTGTCTACG
>DAIRVL010000251.1:0-2517 GCA_036802845.1 Pseudomonadales bacterium
GAAACACAAGAACTCAAGGAATACTGGAGTGGTATTGGGTTTAGTCTGGATGGCAGAAATTACGTTGCGCCTATTAATGAAACAGCTGAAGTATTACAAGTCCCAAACTTTACCAGTGTGCCCGGTGTGAAAAAATGGGTAAAAGGGGTGGCCAATGTGCGTGGAAAATTGGTGCCTGTTCTGGATTTGCTGGGATTTTTTAATCGCAGCACCCAATCAACGACACGAAAACGTCGCCTTCTGATCATTCAAACCAACACGCTTTACAGCGGAATTATTGTTGACCAGGTCTATGGTATGCAGCATTTTGAAGTGGATGATTTTTCTGTGCCAACGAAAGATTCTGCCGATGCAGCATCACCCTACGTAACAGGGCATTATTCTCGTGATGGAGAAACCTGGCAAGTATTCAGCCCCTACAGGCTTGCAGAAGATTCCCACTTCCTTGAAGTGGCCATGTAGGCATTGCGATAAAAAATAAAAGACAAACCATAAAAATAAGCGGATTTACTTTTTACATAAATCCGCGCATTCAAACCAGGGTGTTTTCCATTTAATTAAAAATATAGTTCATGTGTGCATCTATCACCGTGGAATCGCGGATTTATGTCTGCTTATTCAGCCAATAAAACAACTCACTTTATCGAGTGTGCGAAAAAATAATAAAAAATAAATGGCTAAAAAAAGGCAAAAAAAATTAATTCGAATACAGTTATAAATAAGGGAAACAAAGAAGAGCGAAAAAATTTACGCAAGTAATGAAATAAACTTCCTTCTGACATGTTTTATTAAACAACCTTGTATTTATAAAAAAATACACACTTGAAATAAGTTCACTACACTTGTAGATGTAAAAACATTTACAACGCCTATTTACGTTTAACTTCGGGCCAGGAGCCATATTATGAAGCCTAAAGCAGGAGCACTATCAAACCTGGAATCTAACCGCTCAATCCCATTCTTGGTGGGCCTGATGGTTGTGTTTTTTATCATGATGTTTTTCAACTTTTATCAGGTTGGACAACGCAGTGAAGAATCACGATTGTATAGCGAACAAGCGAGTGAGCTTCGGGTGCTTTCTCAGCGTATCGCTAAAAACGCTACAGAAGCGGCGGCAGGAAATGCGGAAGCATTCGAACAGTTACAACAAGCACGAAATGACTTCTCGCAACGCTGGAATGCAATTAAAGCAGGTGACCCGGTTATTGGCATAGCGGGAAATCCGGCTATTGCGCTTAACGAAATTAGTGCGGTGCAGTCCGTGTGGGATAAGGTAAACAACAGTGCAAACGTAATTACCAAGGGTAAAGATACCGTATTGCAACTGCATCAAGTGGCTAAAACACTGAATGAAACTATCCCCTCACTGCAAACAGATTACAGCGACGTGGTTGACGTACTGGTAACGAATAAAGCCTCGCTGGAGATGGTGCAAATAGCACAAGAACAAGCCTGGGTGGCAGAACGTATTGCGCGTAGCGTAGCAAACGTTCTGGGCGGGGGTGAAGAATCGGTTATGGCGGCGGATAATTTTGGGCGTGACGCAAAACGATTTGGACAAGTACTTAATGCCATGATCAATGGTGATAATGAGCTGGGCATTAAAGCGGTAAATAACAATGAAGCCAAGGATTACCTGGTAGCCATTTCAGAGTCATTCAAGTTTGTAAATGAAAACGTCGATCAGATTCTGGTTAATTCGCCTAAATTGCTCGAAATACGCAGTGCGGCTGACAACATATTTACGGACTCGATTGATTTGCTCTCTTCAGCAACAACGCTAGCGCAAAAATTCGGTGACATGGCCGAGGAAGGGTACACCTCAAATACAATGGGGGTTGTATTTGCTGTTGCGGCTGCAATCGTCGCATTAATTATCGGTTTGAGAATCTTGCAAAATGCCAGACTACGTCATGCGACAGCTGAAACTGAAAATGAAAAAAACCAGCAAGCCATTTTACGTTTGCTGGATGAAATCGCGAACCTTGCCGATGGTGACTTGTCAGTAAAAGCAACCGTATCTGAAAACTTCACCGGTGCCATCGCCGATTCTATAAACTTCGCTATAGACCAGATGCGATTGTTGGTTGAAGCAATTAACGATACCGCTGTGCAGGTGTCATCGGCCGCACAGGAGACGCAGGCAACGGCAATGCAACTTGCTGAGGCCTCTGAGCATCAGGCACAAGAAATTGCCGGGGCTTCTGCGGCTATTAATGAAATGGCTGTCTCTATTGACCAGGTATCGTCAAACTCATCCGAATCAGCGGCGGTGGCAGAGCGCTCAGTGGAAATCGCTAAAAACGGCGCCAAGGTTGTGCAAAATACCATTCATGGTATGAACACCATTCGCGAACAGATTCAGGATACATCAAAACGTATTAAGCGCTTGGGTGAAAGCTCACAGGAAATCGGTGATATCGTGGCCCTGATCAACGACATCGCTGACCAAACCAACATTCTTGCACTGAATGCGGCTATTCAAGCGTCTATGGCAGGTGATGCCGGACGCGGATT
>DAIRVL010000252.1:0-2475 GCA_036802845.1 Pseudomonadales bacterium
ACTCAGAACAAAAGACACGCCATGAGAACAACCGTCGCTGTAATACCTGCCAAAGTTTTATCCCAGGCTAAACAACGTCTTGCTGAATCACTCGACCCGAAATCACGTGTCCGTCTGTGTCTGGCCATGCTGGAAGATTTACTCACGACATTAAACGCATGTCCATTGATCAGCAGCACACTGGTCGTGACCCGTGATCCAGATCTACGCCAGCTGGCGGAAAAATACGGTGCCGAAGTGTTTGAAGAAGCAGAAACGTCCGATCTGAATGCCGCAGTCACTGCGGCGGCGCGCTTGTTAAGTGAACGTCATATCACCCAAATGCTCTATTTACCGGGCGACGTCCCCTTACTCAGTAGCCACACTTTGAACCCGCTGCTTGAGGAAACAAACACCTGGTTCACCGAAGAAAAAACCTTTATCTGTCTGGCACCCAGTTTGGATGAAACAGGCACCAATGCCCTGCTGTGCTGCCCGCCCGACTGTTTGTCCTTCAGTTTTGGCCCTCAAAGTGCCCAACGACATGTACAACAGGCACAAACACGGCAATTAGCGCTGCATTTTTGGCATCAACAGGATCTGTCTCTGGATATCGACACCAGCGACGCCTTACAACAACTGCAAAACACCTTGCTACTAACTCCCGATCGTGCACCGCACACTGCACAGTGCCTGGCCGAAATTACGGCCAATGCCACGAGCCAATCCATACCGGTCAGCACAAAACCATTTGACAGAAGCACCTGGCACATGCCTGACCATGAACAAGCGCTGCTTTTGGCCGACTCAGATCAACCGCTTGTTGAACTCATGCAACAGGCCGCTGATTTGCGAGATTTCGGTCACGGTGAGCAGATTTCTTTTTCCAAAAAAGTGTTTATTCCCCTGACTCACTTGTGCCGCGATGTGTGCCACTACTGCACCTTTGCCAAAGCACCGCGACAGCTGCAAAGCCCTTACTTAAGTCCAGACGAGGTGATAGCCCTTGCTCAAGCCGGTGCAAAACTGGGCTGTAAAGAAGCGCTGTTTACCCTCGGCGATCAACCCGAACTGCGTTATAAGGCAGCCCGTGACTGGTTAAGCGCGCACCGCTACACATCAACGCTGGATTACCTTGCCGACATTGCTCAGCGCGTGTTTAACGAAACCGGCCTTCTACCCCATTTAAACCCCGGTCTGCTCGACAAAGACGACATGCTGCGACTGAAAAAGGTCTCGGCTTCCATGGGTATCATGCTCGAAAGCAGTTCGGAGCGTTTGACACAAAAAGGCATGCCCCATTACGGCTCGCCCGATAAAAAACCTCACCGACGCCTTGAAACCCTTCGTTTGGCCGGCGAATTGCGTATTCCTTTTACTACCGGCATTTTGATTGGCATCGGTGAAACCCGGCGCGAACGGATTGAATCGCTCCTGGCCATTCGTTCCCTGCATCAGCGTTACGGTCATATTCAGGAAGTGATCATCCAGAATTTTCGGGCTAAACCAGGCACTTTAATGGCGGCGCATCCCGAACCGGATTTAACCGAATTGCTGTGGACACTGGCGCTCAGCCGTATCATTTTCGGCCCGGACATGGCCATCCAGACACCGCCGAACTTAAACCCCGGCCATTTGAACGCACTGATTCAGGCCGGCTTGAGTGACTGGGGCGGTGTATCCCCCTTAACGCCAGACTATGTTAATCCTGAGGCGCCATGGCCCCATCTTGATCAACTGGCCACGGACACCCGAAACGCCGGAAAAGTTCTGGTTGAACGTTTAACCATTTACCCCCCTTATATCCAGGCAAACTATGCATCGAACCCCTGGCTGGCAGCTGAAATGGCCCCGGCCGTATTCAAAGCCAGCGACGGTGAAGGGCTGGCCCGAACCGATGACTGGTACGCTGGCATCAGCGAACAGCCGCCTCAAAACGACCTGTCCCGTTTGTACAAACTGCTGACTCGCCCACCCCGGAACAAACTGGCAACCTTGCTGACCAAGGCAAAAAACGCGTGCCCTCTGGATGAAACAGAAATCATTTATCTGCTTAAAAGCAAGGAAGATTCATTTACTGCTGTCTGTCAGGCGGCCGATGAATTACGCCAGCGCGCATCAGGCCGTGAAGTCACTTACGTTATTAACCGTAACATCAACTACACCAATATTTGCAGCTATAAATGCCAGTTTTGTGCTTTTTCCAAAGGCAAAACCAGTGAAAACCTGCGTGGCAAACCCTATCAACTCAATGTGCAGGACATTGTCGCTCGCGCCGAAGAAGCAAAACGGCGAGGTGCCACCGAGGTCTGCCTGCAAGGCGGCATTCATCCTGAATACACCGGCCAAACCTATATCGACATCTGCCACGCCATTCGCGAAGCCCTACCTGATATGCATATCCATGCATTTTCACCGCTGGAAATCATGCAAGGTGCGCATACCTTGCATCTGTCTGTGCCTGATTTTTTACGTCGTCTTCAGCGCGCCGGTCTC
>DAIRVL010000253.1:0-2389 GCA_036802845.1 Pseudomonadales bacterium
AACAGCAAAATTTTGCCAACTGGTATCAGTACCATTCCCTGCGTTATCTCAAGGGTAAAACAGTTCTGACTGAAATAATTCAATCCTTGCCAGGTGATACACGCGTGGCCTGGCAGAGTACAAATTCCACTCTTATTAGCAGCGCCAATAATCAGACCTATGTTCAGTCCCTTGATACGCCGGGTGTCAGGGAGGCGCTGAACGATTGGTTGTTTATGCTGGTGCCACAACCGAGTGCGGGTAACCCTCTGGGTGCTGCCATGGTGCGCACGGGTAAGTTTTTTTCCAGTGCAGCCGATAATAATGCCTATGAGCAGGAACCCGGTGGCAGCGGTCCCGACGCTAATGAGGAGCTGGCTTGTCGCAGTAACTATCATTTGCTGTTTTCAGGTGGAACTTATGCGCCGGATTCGAGCATCGCTCTGGGTGATGTTGACCAGCAATCAGCGACCTTGCCCGATGGCAAAGTATATCAAGCAGGCGGCGCTTACTCGCCAATCTATGCAGGTGTGGGCAGCAATACGCTTGCCGATATTGCTTTTTATTATTGGCAAAATGATTTACGCAGCGATTTGCCTAATCAGGTACCGCCTTCGCTGCAAACGCCTGAACAAGGCGTGGCAAATCTAACGCCGGAAGCGTATTGGCAACCCGCAAATGATGTAGCGGTGTGGCAACACGTAAATCAGTTTGTGTTGGGTTTTGGTGCTGGCGTTTATGATCCGCTGAGCAGCGGTGATTTTAACGCGCTGTTGTCTGGTACCCGTCAGTGGTTGTCACCCTTTGTTGGTAGTGTGGAAAATCAACAAAACGCTCGGGTCGATGATTTGTGGCATGCGGCTATCAATAGTCGCGGGCGTTATTTTTCAGCACTGGCTACTGACAATTCTGCCGCCTCGTTTGCGTCCTTGTCTTCTGTACTCGAATATCGTGAAAGTGCAGTGGCCCGTTTAAGTGCCACGAGTGCGTCCCTGTCCAGTGGTGAAGCGGTGTTTCAGGTGGGTTTTGATAGCCGTGACTGGAGCGGTTTCCTTCGGCGTTATCCAATATCAACGGGTCAGGGCGCTGTCAGTGATGAATGCAATTCGCGGCCAGTCGGTGTTTTGTGTGCGCTGAATGCCGAGGTTAACTCTAGCGGTGTTCTGGCTTGGTCACAGCGTAAGGTATTTACCCTGAATCCAGAGCAAACTACGGTGGGGAAAAAAGGTGTGGTGCTCACCGGAGGCGCCAGTCAGCATTGGAATGAATTAAGCGCAAGCCAACAGCAGGATGCGGTCTCACAAGAGCAACTGGATTATATGCTCGGTGATGACAGTCATGAGCAGCAACAGGGGGGGGATTTCAGAAATCGCAGTGTCAAACAACGCACGCTGGCGGCCGTAGTGCATGCGCCGCCGCTATGGGTGAGTAATGGTCAAACGGCCGATGGTTCCTATGTGCGCCTGTATCCGCCTTCGTTATCGTCATCAAACAAATCCCATGAGGACTTTCTGCAAAGCATCGAACAACGTCCGGCCATGGTCTATGTCAGTGCCAGTGACGGACTGTTACATGCCTATCAATACAAGGCGGGATCAGCCGCGTTGACAGAAAAATTTGCCTATTTGCCCGATGCGATTTTGCCGCAGCTTACTGCGTTTAGCAGTCCCTTTTACGCCTACAAGGGCTTGATTGATGGCGACCTGAACTCGGGCGATGTTTTTTATAATGAAGCCTGGCACAGTGTTTTGGTGGGTGCGTTTCGTCAGGGTGCCAAAGGACTTTTTGCACTGGATATCACCGCACCAGACACGTTTGATCAGCGTGATGTGCTTTGGGAATATACGCCGCGAACAACTAACAATGATGACATCGGGCATGTTTATGGTGCTGTGAGTGTAGTTAAAACACAGGCCAATCATGGTACCGAAACGCAGGCTTGGGCCGTGGTGGCGGGCAATGGTTATAACAGCATTAAGGGTAATGCGGTGCTGCTGGTCATTGATATGAAAAGCGGTGAAACCCTGGCCAGTATCGATACCGGTGTGGGTCTGAACGCCAAGGCAGTCCCCATAGGAGCAAAACAGGTGGCGAATCTGGCCAACGGTTTGGCGGCGCCTTTTATGGTGGATATTAATCAGGATTATATTGTTGATTATGCCTATGCCGGTGATCTCTATGGCAATCTCTGGCGTTTTGATTTGACCAGCAACGACGTGAATCAGTGGTCTGCCACGCTTATTTTTACGTCGGCAGAGGGTCAGGCGATTACAGCCCAAGCGGTGGTGAATCGTCATTCGAGCAAGAGTGGTGTGATGGTCTATGTCGGCACAGGAAAATACCTTGAAGCCAGCGATGACCAGGTCACCAGCAGTGATGCAACACAATCGATCTATGCCATCTGGGATCG
>DAIRVL010000254.1:0-2356 GCA_036802845.1 Pseudomonadales bacterium
CTTTGCTAACGGAGTGGGTGAAAGGCAAAACCCTGGATGAAGTCATGAAAATAAAAAATACTGACATTGTTGAAGAGCTGGCTCTGCCCCCGGTAAAAATTCACTGTTCTGTTTTGGCAGAAGATGCCATTAAAGCCGCAATCAGCGACTATAAAAGCAAACAAGAACGCCTGAATAGTTGAATTGCACTTATTGCTTGAAACTGCGTGCCCGGAAATTGCTTGGAATTTAAAAGAGGTGAATGACGTGTCAATTACGATTACAGAACGTGCAGCGGACCATGTGAAAAAATATTTGGCAAACCGTGGTCATGGTATTGGCATCCGACTGGGCGTACGCACGAATGGTTGTTCTGGTTTGGCCTATGTGCTGGAATTTGTCGATGAAAAAAATCCGGAAGATGAGGTTTTTCAGAGTTTGGATGTGACTATTTTTGTCGACCCAAAAAGTGTGGTTTACCTGGAGGGCACGGAAATGGATTACGTGAAGGAAAATCTCAACGAAGGTTTTCAATTCAATAATCCGAACAAAAAAGGTGAGTGCGGTTGTGGTGAGAGCTTTACAGTTTGACTTATCTTTTCGTCGCACATGGAACCACGCTTTGAGCAGGGATATTAACTGTTTATAACAGAAGACACTTAGTTTATCTTATTTAGTTATTTCCCTTTCTTGACACACTTAACGGTCACTATTCGATGTCTGAAACCAGCGTGACGAGCGGGGAACTCCCCCAAAATTATTTTGAGCTTTTTGGTTTGCCCCAGGATTTTAGTGTGGACATGCAGCAACTTCGATCCAGCTACAAAGCCTTATTATTGCAGCACCACCCCGATCGTTTTGCCGGTCGTGATCAGGCAGAGCAAATCAAGGCCCTGCAGAAAACTGACTGGATTAATCAGGCGCACGCAACGCTTCACTCCCTGCCGCAACGCGCTGCCTATTTGCTACAACAAAAAGGCTTTGCGGTAAATGTTCATGCAAATCTCAGCTCTGATCCTGAGTTTCTTCTGGAGCAGCTGCGATTAAGAGAGATGCTGGAACAGATTGAAGAAAAAAAACTGCCTGAATCTGCCTTGCAAACGGTTATGCAGGAAACGAAGTTGTTGCAGCAGAAAGAAGAACACTATTTTACGTCCCTTTATCATCACTTAAGTTTGAAAAATTTGTCAGCCGATGAAAATGTTTTGGTTCAAAAGGCTGCCGACAGCATGCTGAAGCTTCGCTTTATTGAAAAACTTTTTGAAGAAATTGAAGCGCTACAGCACACATTATTGGATTGAGATCTATGGCATTGTTGCAAATTGCTGAACCAGGTAAAAGTCCGGCACCCCATCAACACAAACGTGCCGTTGGCATTGATCTGGGCACAACAAATTCTTTGGTGGCTACTGTGCGCAGTGGTCGTAGCGAGGTGATCACCGATCAAAATGATGTAGCCATTGTTCGCTCGGTGGTGCGCTATCTTGATAAAAGCAAGGTTCAGGTGGGTGCCGATGCGGCCAGGTCTGCGGAAAATGATCCGGAAAATACCATTGTTTCGGTAAAACGTTTATTGGGTAAGTCGCTTGCTGATTTAGCTGGCTTGGAGTTGCCTTACCATTTTATCGACGATCATTCGAAAACACTGTGGATTCAGACGCGCAGCGGCAAAAAATCACCCATTGAAATCTCGGCGGAAATTCTGAAAGTTTTGTATCAGCGCAGTGTGCAGGCATTGGGTGGGGATATCGAAGGGGCGGTTATTACGGTGCCCGCCTATTTTGATGACGGCCAACGTCAGGCAACAAAAGATGCGGCCCATCTGGCGGGCATCAATGTGTTACGCCTGCTTAATGAACCCACCGCAGCGGCTATTGCCTACGGACTTGATAAAAAAACCGAAGGCATTCACGTTATTTACGATCTTGGCGGCGGCACTTTTGATGTTTCGGTGCTCAACTTTAGTAAAGGCGTGTTTGAAGTGCTGGCGACCGGGGGCGACAGTACGCTGGGCGGTGATGATTTTGACCATCTGATTGCCAAGTGGGTGTGCGAGCAAATGGGGCAGACTGCTTTAAGCAAAGCACAGTGGCGTGCCTTGCTTGATTTGAGCAAGGAAAGCAAAGAGTCTTTAACCGAAAAAAACAGTGTGCCTCTATCATTTTCTGTGGGCGATATAAGGTGGGAAGGGGTGCTGACGCAGGCTATTTTTAAAGATCTTGTTCGTCCACTACTGGATAAAACCCTGCGTCTTTGTAAAAAAGCCCTGCTTGATGCAAAGATCCGTTTTGATGAAATAAAAGACGTTGTACTGGTCGGTGGTTCAACACGCAGCCCTCTCGTGCGAGAGGCGGTGGCCACGTTATTTGGGCGTGAG
>DAIRVL010000255.1:0-2352 GCA_036802845.1 Pseudomonadales bacterium
TGATTTGATTTGATTTGATTTGATTTGATTTGATTTGATTTGATTTGATTTGATTTGATTCGACTCGCCGCTGCCAGGAAAACACGAGGCGAACCAAATTAATTCATACTGTATACCTTAAAGCTGTCTTTGTCGCAGAGCTTCATACAGGCAAATACCACTGGCCGTGGCGACATTCAGACTTTGCACACTGCCCAGCATTGGCAAATAAATCAACTGATCAGCGGCTTCTTTTACTAAGCGCCGCAAGCCCTTGCCTTCGGCACCCATCACAATGGCCAAAGGCCCCTGAAGATTCACCTTATAAATAGAACACGCTTGCGCTTCCAATGCGGCACCCACAACAAACACACCTGTTTCCTGTAAACCACGCAGCGTACGCACCAAATTAGTTACTTGAAAAAATGGCATGCTTTCAGCAGCACCACTGGCGACCCTTCGTACAACGGGCGTTAAACCTACCGCTTTATCTTTGGTGGTGATGACTGCATCCACGCCGGCACCGTCGGCCACCCGCAAACAGGCACCCAGATTTTGTGGATCGCTGACACTATCGAGCAACAATAAAAAAGGCGGATGTGTAAGTGTTGATAAATACGATGCCAACTCATCGTCAGATAAAACAGGCTGCAATCTGCAGCGCGCCACCACCCCTTGATGATTAAGGGTGCCTGAGTATTCCTGCGCCAATAAGTGATCCAACCTTTTAGCCTGAAGACGCTGCGCCACCAGACCAAAATTGTGCGCAAGCTGGCATAGTTGTTCTATTCGCTGATCTTCGCGTTCTTGCTGAATAAACAATTCAAGCACGCGCTCAGGATGATTTTTTAACACCGCTTCTATGCTGTGTAATCCGTACAATAATTCTGTTTTAGCCATGAGCCCTACTGATAAATGGTGCCTTACTAATAAATAAATTGAATCTTTTTTCCGCCTTTCGTAATGCGACAACGAGTAACAACAAAATGTTCTGGTGCCTGTTAACGCTGGATATCACGAAACTCCAACTCCCAGCCCTTGAAACGTTTAATCAAATGCTCCCGCTGTTTGCTACTAACAAGAGACAAAACTTGCTCAACCATCACCACAGATAGCTCTGCATTGGCATCAAAACGATTTTTATAGTCCTGACTCCAGTGGTCTTGAGGCGAAAAAAATAGCGCATCCATTTGCCGGGATTTTATCTGCGCCGACGAAGCGTCCGATTCCAGAATTCGTCTAAACTGCGTCAGCCAGTTACGGCGATTGATCATACTCTCGGGCTCAGTACTTTTATAGTCACTCAATAAGCGTTGAATACGTTTGTCTTGTTCCTTGCTGATTGAGCCCAACCAGAAATCCACGGCTTCCTGCGTTTCTTCCAAACGTACCTTGTCAAGCTTCACGCCTGGACCCAGATATTTTTTCTCGTACTCTTTATTGCTTTTTTCAATGACCGCGTACAGTGCTTTGCGTTGCCTGGCATCAAGAGTGAACATCAGCTCCTTGAAATCGGGCAATACATGCGCAGTCAACTGACTGAAGTGTCTTTGAGTTTCAGTACTGAGGCGGTCAAATTCTTGCCTGGAAAAAGGGCCTGCAGAAAAAGTCTGCCAAGACTTCAGCGTATTTATATACAAAGGAACTTGAGTGCTGCGGTGCCACGTTAACTGTTGAGTCACCTGAGCGCGCAGCCGCTTTTCCTGTGCGGCATTCAAATCGAGCTGTTTATCAATATACCAAGGTACCAACCAGTCTAGCTGCTGGTAAAAAAATTTTATCGTGCATCCCGCAAGGCTCAGTGTTGTCATGGCCATGACGACAAGCAGGATAAGTTTCACATAAAAGCGACAAGCCTTTTGTTGTGCTGTCATTCATACGCCCCAGCCAGGCATTTTTCTATACCCTTTTTAATTAACGGAAAATCCTGTTCGCTTCCTCAGGAAAATCTGTATTCACATCCAACTCAATAATCCCTTTATTTGCTTTTATTTCACTCTGCAATTTTTTGATGCCGGAATATTTTTCATGCGTTAATGCTGTGGCACTCTTATCATCACGCAAAATCGTTGGTCGCAAAAAAACCATCAAATTTTTCTTGGCGCGCTGTTGGGTACTGCTTCGGAACAAACGGCCAAACCAGGGAACATCACCCAACAAAGGCACTTTGCTTACCGACTCCAGCACATCATCCCGAACCAAACCACCCAGCACGATGGTTTGTCCATCGTCAGAAAGAATGACCGTTTTGATTGATCGTTTGGTCGTGGTAATGTCACTGGCCACAATACCTGCAGGAGGCGCCACCAGATCAGAGGCTTCCTGATAAATTTCCAGTCGTAATACATCGCCTTCATGAATATGAGGCAATAC
>DAIRVL010000256.1:0-2311 GCA_036802845.1 Pseudomonadales bacterium
AACGTTTGGTTGCACAGACGCGGTGTTTGTTAAAGAAAAACTGCACGTTAATGATGCTCCGTGTCTATTGTTGCACCACGGGCAGCTTCATTGTTTTGATGAATCTGATCAAGCCAATGATCGTTTTGAATATCACGGCCCAGATGATAGTCAGGATCGGCGCGAAAATCCTGTTCATAAGGGGCTAGCCACACCGGCATGTCCGGAGGTGTGGTGCAGGCGCTTAAAGCCCCCAGGCTGAGGCAAAGGAGTAAACGTTTTCTCATTTTTTCAGTAAAACGCGCAGTTCTTTTTCGTAGACGGGCAGAATACTTTCTTTGAATCCCTGGTGAATGTGTTTAACAACACCCTTTCGGTCAATGATGAAGGTGGTAGGCATGGCCTTGATTCGATACAGTTGATTGACTTCAAGATCTGGGTCAAAGAAGAGCGGTATGTCTAATTTAAGTTCTTTGGAAAACTGCGTGATGTCCTCCAATCGGTTATCAGCGCTGACAGCCAGCACGACGATGTTGCCACGGCCCAGTTTTTTTTGCAGAGACTGAAAGTGCGGGAGTTCAATACGGCAAGGGCTGCACCAACTGGCCCAGAATGTGAGCAGGACCACTTTGCCTCGGTATTCCTCCAGGCGGACATTTTTACCGGAAAGGTCTTTGAGCGTGAAGTCGGGGGCTGGACTGCCCAGAGCGACTGGTTTGAAGTTTCGGTCAAATACATTGGCGCTGGCATTGGCGCTGCAAAACAGTAGCAGGACGAGTATGAACAGGTGACGCTGCAAGTTAGGCAAGAATGTGTTGCGAATGGTCATGGTCAATCGGATCCTTGATAAGTAAATAAAGGTAGTGTTTAAAAATGTACAGCCAGACCAACGCTGGGTTCGGGAGTATGAGATATTTTTGAATTTTCGAACAGGGTGTCTTTTAGAACATGGTCAACAAGCATTAATCGGCAGGAAAAATAGTCATTCGCTTGCACACTGACGCCGGCCCCTATCTGACCACTGGGATGTGCCTGACCGGAAAAACGCGTGTTTCCCAGTCCACTTGACAACCAGGCCTGTGTGCGCCAGAAGCGCTGCGCAAAAATGTAGTCGCCACGCAATGCGGTATAGGCCAAGGAGACGCGATAGTAAGACAAGGTGCCGTTCTGATTGCGTTCATTTATTTGTTGGTTTTGGGTTTCACCCCAGGCGCTTTCAATGAACAAACGATTGCTCAGCAGGTAGTTCAGATACAAGCCTCTGACCGGTGCGCTTGAGCGTCCTTTACCCGAGGCGGCATAGACCCCGGTAAAAACACCGGCTTGCATATCGTTGTGGTGCAGACCTTGCCCCATGCGCTGTTGCAAGGCGTGTACAGAGACTTGTTCCGGACGGAAGGCCAAACCCAGCGTGTAGGCCTGAAGTGAACTCCGGTTCGAATTGTCTGCACCGGTATTACTCATAGGGGTGTTATTCACTTTGGTGCTGTAGTTGGTGGCATCCAAACGCACAAGCAGCTGTGATGACAAGGGATAATCAGCGCCGAATCCCGCAGTAACAAAGGAGGCATTGTCCTTGTTGGCCATTTGTTCCGTCCAAACAGCCGGATGAAAAAAACGGCCCATGCCCAGCCGGAAGTAGGGGTTGAATGTAAAAGGCAAGGAAGGGTAATAACGTAGACTGGTTTCGATAAACTGGCTGTCGGCGCTGCTGTTTATGATGTCACCGCCGGTGAGTGCCAGTGAAAAATGCGGTGACATTGTCCGACTGAGCGTCATCTGGTAGAGCGTGTCATGCTCAAAATCACCCGCGCTCACACTTAACTCAAACGGGGTAGGAGGCATTGGGCTGGCGACAGGACGAGCGCCGTTTGCAGTGTTTGTCTGATGCGGGGGTGAAAAACGCACCTGCTTGAGCAAGTGAGAACTTTCGACCCAGCCCCATGTGCCATCAGGTGCCTGAACTTTAACCCAGTCAGCCTCGGTTTTGAGCAGTAGGATACGTTCCTTTTTTTCGACAATATAAAAGGCCGGAAATGTCTGGTCTGGACCTGTATGGAGATCGATATAAGGCGCGTCGACCCATGCCGGACCGGGCCCTGGGAACGCCCATATCGATCGGAGGTATTCGCCTTGTTTTTTTAAATAGGCATCGCTCCAGTGTCCCAGCGCAAAAAAGAAAGCGCCGGAGTCTGCATTTTTTTTGTCTTTGTTCGTCTCGAACCAGTCGTCGGTGTTTTTTGCTGCCCCTGAAGGTGGTTTGGCAAAGGGGTTAATAAAATCCAGAAATGCAGGCATCTGGGTGGAGGATGTCTCTTCAGCAGCCGAAGCC
>DAIRVL010000257.1:0-2262 GCA_036802845.1 Pseudomonadales bacterium
AGTGAATGGCATCCGCTCCGGCAGCGAACAAGTTACCCGCGCCGTGGATGAAATTTCGCATGAATTAAAGGAGCAGGTCTCTGCGACACGGGAAATTTCTCAAAAAGTTGAGCAGATTGCCCAAGGCGCTGAGGAGAATAGTACCACTGTAGCCCAGACCGCATCTTCCGCTCTCCATTTGGAGGAACTCGCCCGGCAACTGAGCGGGTTGGCCGGTAAATTCCGAATTGAACCTTAAGCAAACCTTAACAAACCTTAAGGGTCAGGTCTTTGATTTATGGGAGCTAAAGGGCTAGATCTTTGGTTTATGTATCAAATCGGATGACATATCTTGAAGATGCAGGGGAATTTCTTTGGGTTACACTATATATCAATGAGTGGGATTATTAAGAGCCCTAAGTCAAAGCTGCCTCCTTGGCTGCTAAGCAGCGCGACATAAATTGTCGATGCAGAAACCAAGGAATACTTTTCTAAGGCGCTGAGCTGTTACAGTCAGCTAACTTCTGGTCGTTAAGGGCGATGCTCTGGTCCACCCTCTGAATCTATTATCACACGGAGTAAAATCTTGAGCGAGATACAAGGCCGCCTTCAAACTGTCCTCACCCCGAGCATGGCCGTGGCGGGCATTGCGGGTCTGATTGCAATACTGCTAGGGCTAGAGTCAACAGAACCGCTGGCGCGCTTTGGTAAAGCGCTCACATTTGATAACGCCAACCATGATGTACAGATAGCGCTGGGCCGGGCAGCACTGCTGGCGCTGATTAATCTACTAGCCTTTGTCGGAACGGGCCTGCTGATGGATGGCCGTTGGACTCGAAATTGGCGCCTACATGGGCTGCTGGTGTTGTGTGCGGTCCATGCGGCTTTCAGTCCCTTGCTGGCAGATTTAGTCTCTGGCCCGGGCATTGTGTTAATGCCCTGGCCACTGCAAACGCTTGCTGTGGCGCTTGGAACGGGTCTGGCGCAAGCGGGGCTCTGGGCAGAAACTTTTCTCGTGACCGGCATGCTGATTGATGCGCTGCACCGGCGGCGTCCAACGTATTACGCAGCCCAGCGACATTGGCGTGGGGGTTTGACTAAAGGCTTTATGTACGGTCTGCTGTTTATGCTGCTGATGCAGGCCTATGGAGCTATAACGCGCTCAAGTGGTTTGTTGGCACTGATATCGACTTACCCCGTTTTAACGTCAGCACTGGCTGGGCCCTTGTTGTTTTGTTTGGGGCGGACGATTATCGAAAGCTTTGATGAAAGCCCACCTTTTATTGCGCGTTTGCTGGGAAATTTGCGCCGGCCAATGAACCATGTGCGGGGCATACTGTTCGGGGTGGGGCTCGCTAATCTGATACTGTTTGGTATGCAGCAGGCCGCGTCCGGCAATAGATTTGCGTACGGCTTTTTTCTGGGAGCGCTTATCTATGCGGGCGCTGATCTGATTCGTGACGGCTACGCCATTCTGAAGAATCGGCGTCAGCGTCTGCAATCCTGGCGTATTTATAGTTTGGGGACGGTACTGGGCGGCATGGTAGGTGGTGTTATCGCCTGGTATTTTGATGCCGCACAAATTGCCATTGTAATGCAGCGGCTTGACGCCTATGCCACGCTGTATTTTCCGGCGGCCGGTAAAGCGTCGGCCACTTATATTATCTATCCCTTGTTCAGCCGTTGGGGAGAGATGGATTTGGGTCTTGTGCAGGGTGGCGCACGACTTTTGTATAACGACAGCCTGTCTGGTGTTATCAACTGGGCGATTGCCGCACCCTTGTTCAGTATCAATTTGGTGGTGTTAACGGCGTTGTTTGAACGAAGCCTGAGACCCTTGCGCCATTTGCTGAGCATGGAAGGACTCACCGGTGTGGTGGAACAGACGGTGCGGGTTTTGCGCTGGGGCCTGTGGATGGCGCCTATTATTCAGACCTTTCTGCGTATGGCACCGGAACCCAGCTGGTACAATCAGGATGGTGCGATACGCACCGGGGTTGCCACGGTTGCCAGCCTGGCCATGTCAGCGGAACATTTCCGGCAATGGAGTCTGGATGTTTTTCTGGGCCTGCTTGCCTATGAATGGTTGCGGGTGCTGATTTGGTTCGATCATATGGGTTTGCGTGTTGCCAGTCTGGTGAATCTGTCTTTTGTCGGTGGTGATCGTTTTGATGAATGGGCGGCGCGTTTTGTTGGTCACCGTGCGCGCACCCGCAGTTTGCCTGAAGGTATTCGCCGTTTTGCCACCTGGGCTCCCTTGCTGCTCCCGTTTTATATTCCGCG
>DAIRVL010000258.1:0-2249 GCA_036802845.1 Pseudomonadales bacterium
ATCAGGCCCCATCGGCACCAGCGACCACTTTACCCCGGCAGGAAAACCAGCACCGCCCCGGCCTTTGAGATTGGAGTCTTTCACCACTTGGGTGATATCTGCCGGACTCATTTCTTTTAAGGCTTTACGTAAACCGGCGTAACCTTCGAGCGCTTCGTAGGCTTTGATATCCAGCACCGCTTCGTTATTACGAATACGCCAGGTCAGTGGATGTGTTTCGGGACTTTTCACTGTTGCAGTCATTTGTATTGCTCCAACAGTGCATCAAGCCTGGAAGGATCAACGTTAAAATGGGTGTCGTCGTTGATCATCAATACCGGGGCCTTGTCACAGGCACCCAAACAGCAGATTGGCAGCAAGGTGAAACGACCGTCGGGGGTGGTTTGACCAGGCTGTATGTTGAGTTTTTGAATCAGGCCGGCTTTGACGTCTTCATAACCATTCAAAAAACAACCGATGCTGTCGCACACTTTGATAACATATTTGCCCACCGGACGACGGAAAATCAAATTGTAGAATGTTGCTACGCCTTCAATATCCGAGCCTGGAATGCCAAGAATTTCACCGATAGCACCACAGGCGCCATCGGGCACCCAGCCGTGGTGTTTTTGCACGATTTTCAGTGCTTCAATAGTGGCAGCACGCGCATCATCGTAGTGACTCATTTCGTGTAATATTTCATCACGGATTTCTACAGACAGGGAAAAATCTTCGCTGCGATCCGAAACAATGATTAAAGCTTTTGGGCGGTTTGAGTTAGCGGTCGACATCGGCCATCACGAAATCAATACTTGCCAAATAGGCGATAAGATCCGGGATCATACTACCCCGAATCACCGAAGGAATTTGTTGTAAATGCGGAAAACTGGGGGTTCTGATCCGCGTGCGGTAACTCATAGTGCTGCCATCGCTGATGGTGTAGTAGCTGTTGATGCCTTTGGTGGCTTCAATCATCTGACTGGTTTCACCGGCAGGCATTACCGGCCCCCACGTTACGCTTAGAAAGTGCGTAATAAGCGTTTCAATGTGTTGCAATGTTTGCTCTTTGGGAGGCGGACAGGTCAGCGGATGATCGGCTTTATAGGGGCCACTGGGCATGTTGTCCATGCACTGTTTGATAATACGAAGGCTTTGATACATTTCATCAAATCGCACCATACAACGATCATAGGCATCACCCTTGTGATAAACCGGCACATCAAAATCAAAATTCTCGTAGCCGGCATAGGGACGTGCTTTACGCAGATCGAAGTTAACACCCGTCGCACGCAACCCTGCGCCGGTGACACCCCAAGCAAGGGCTTCATCTTTGTTGTACTGAGCGGTGCCAATGGTACGCGCACGTAATACGGCATTATCCAAGGCTGCGCGCTTGTATTCATGCAGACGTTTGGGCATCCATTCAAGAAAATCCTGCACCAATCGTTCCCAGCCATTAGGCAAGTCATGGGCGACACCGCCTATACGAAACCAGGCCGGGTGCATGCGCGCACCGGTGATGGCTTCGATAATGTCATAGGCTTTTTGGCGGTCGGTAAACATGAAAAAAATAGGTGTCATGCCACCGACGTCTTGTATATAGGTGCCCAGAAACAAAAGGTGGCTGGTGATACGGAATAATTCCGCAAGCATGATCCGTATTGTTTTAACCCGTTCAGGCACTTCAATACCGGCCAGTTTTTCCACTGACAACACATAGGGCAGGTTGTTCATCACCCCACCGAGATAGTCGATTCGGTCGGTGTAGGGAATAAAACTGTGCCAGGACTGACGTTCAGCCATTTTTTCGGCACCACGATGGTGGTAACCAATATCGGGCACGCAGTCGACGATTTCTTCACCGTCTAATTGCAGAATGATACGGAAAGCGCCATGTGCGCTGGGATGATTAGGTCCCAGGTTCAGAAACATGAAGTCAGCATCGTCTGAATGACGTTTCATTCCCCATTCTTCAGGCTTGAATAACAAGGCTTCCTGCTCGGCATCCTGTTTGATCGCATTCAGATAAAAAGGGTCGAACTCAGTGGCGCGGGCAGGGTAGTCTTTACGTAAGGGATGCCCTTGCCAGGTGCGAGGCAGCATGATGCGCTGCAAATGAGGGTGACCATTAAAGACAATGCCGAATAAATCCCAGACTTCACGTTCATACCAATTGGCATTGGGCCAGATGGACGTCACCGTTGGCAAAGAAAGGCTGTTAATCGAAAGCGCCACCTTGATACGTAGGTCACTGTTGCGCTCAAGCGAGA
>DAIRVL010000259.1:0-339 GCA_036802845.1 Pseudomonadales bacterium
ACAGGTTCCAGGCGCGTGATTGTGATGCGTCATGCGGTGGCGGGCGAGTTGGTGGTAGAGACAGGCAAGGCACCCAGAAGCGGGTCAAAAGCAGCGAAAGCCAAAGCGGAAGAAAAACGGCAATTGGCCTTGCAATTTATCGATGAAAATGAACCCAGCAAGCTCTGGAAATACGCGGTGCTCGTGACGAATTCATCTTACGCTGTGGAGCACATGGGCCAGTTATACCGTGATCGAGCTGACTGTGAAAATGGCTTTGATGAACTCAAAAATCAATGGGGTTGGGGCGGCTTCACCACCAAAGATCGGCATCGCTGTCAACTCTCTGCCCGTCATGTG
>DAIRVL010000259.1:349-2187 GCA_036802845.1 Pseudomonadales bacterium
CGCAAGATATTGAGCGATGCAACCTCAGTGCGCAAGCGGTTGGTCTCATCTACAACTGGTGGAGTTGGTACGTGAGACTCGCTCATCCGCAAGCCCGATTAGAAGCCATTACCAGCCGTCCTTTGTTACTCGCAGCGGTAGGCAAAATCACTGAACATGCGGGACAAAAACGTATACTACTCAGCTTGACGCACGCTGCAGCATCGCAGGTTAAATCGCTGATTTCCAATGTTCGCGAGGGCTTGCAGCATATCCGCGCAACTGCGGCTCAGTTTCATGAAAGTCTTCGCTGGAAGGCGCTTGTAGACTATATCGTGATGAAAATACTCGTCGCCAAGTTGAAAAATACAACCCGTCCACTGGCTCCTCCTATTTTACAAACAGGATAAAAAATATCGGGTGGTTATTTGTTTGATTCGGCAGTGTCAAATGACGGGCTGCGGGGAGCATGTTGCCGGGTAACTGAGGAATTTAGGATCAACACACTCAGTAGTGTCCGGTTTATTTAAGGCCAACCAACTTGGACGCCAGTGTTGGTAGGGATTTCAAAGGATTTTAGGGTGTCCACGATTTGAATTTTGGATGGAATGCAATTGCATAAATAACACATGATTTTTTATCCATTTTATGACTGACTGGTTGAGCGATTTTGGACTAAACATTTGCGATGCTTTCGGGTTTAAACGATCCGGGGTGATGCATGAATGTGGGCAAGACGCTGTTTGCACAAGTGATGGAGTATGTGCCGTGGAAGACTTTTGGCCGAATTATCGAACGCCACAATGGCGACGCAGGCGTGCGCACGTTGGGCTGTGCCGATGTGTTTCGCGTCATGGCGTTCTCGCAATTGACGTGGCGCGAGTCGCTGCGGGATATCGAGGTTTGTCTTGCCGCCAACCACACCAAATTGTTTCACATGGGGCTGAAAGGCATACCCGCTCGTTCCACGTTGTCGGATGCGCTGAACCAAAGGGACTGGCGCATTTATCACTCGCTGGCAATGCGTCTGATTGCGCGCGCCAGAGAACTCTACGTCGAGGAATCGATGGATGTCGATCTCGACGCAAGCGTCTACGCGTTGGATTCCACGACCATCGATTTGTGCTTGAGTCTGTTCGACTGGGCGTCGTTTCGTTCGACCAAGGCGGCGGTGAAAATGCACACGTTGCTGGATTTGCGCGGGAATATTCCTGCCTTTATCCACATCAGCGACGGCAAGATGGGCGACGTCAAAGTGCTCGATATTCTGCCCATCGAAGCCGGTGCTTTTTACATCATGGATCGCGGTTATCTGGACTTTGCGCGACTGTATAAACTTCATCAGGCCGGCGCTTTTTTTGTGACTCGCGCCAAGCGCGGTATGAATGCACGGCGCGTGTACTCGACAAAAACAGACAGAACAACGGGCGTAATTTGCGACCAAATGATCGCCATGAATGGCTTTTACATCGCCAAGGATTATCCCGAACATTTGCGCCGCATCCGTTTCAAAGATCCCGAATCGGGCAAGACGCTGGTTTTCTTGACCAACAATACCGCTTTGTCGCCATTGATTATCGCTGCGCTGTACAAGAGCCGTTGGCAAGTGGAATTGTTTTTCAAATGGATCAAGCAACATTTGCGCATCAAGCGTTTTCTGGGCACAAGCGAGAACGCCGTGAAGACGCAAATTTGGTGCGCCGTCTCCACGTATGTACTGGTTGCCATTGTTAAAAAGGAACTTCATCTTGACGCCTCGCTCTACACTTTGCTACAGATTTTGTCCGTCTCTGTTTTCGAGAAAACCCTTATTTCATGCGCCTTGCAGCCCGACCTCACCAGAACCATTGTGTTACCCA
>DAIRVL010000260.1:0-2144 GCA_036802845.1 Pseudomonadales bacterium
TGGCCAAACATGCGCGGGGACTGATCTGTCTGACCATGACCGAAGAACGTTGCCAGCGTTTAAATCTGCCGCTGATGGTGCGTAATAATCAGGCGGCACACGGCACCGCGTTTACCTTGTCGATTGAAGCGCGCGAAGGGGTGACCACGGGCATTTCGGCAGCTGACCGCGCGCAGACCATTCGGGTCGCAACGGCGCATGACGCGCGGGCGCAGGACATTGTGCAGCCGGGTCATGTGTTCCCATTAATGGCACAACCGGGCGGTGTTCTTTTTCGGGCGGGCCATACCGAAGCCGGCTGTGATCTGGCGCGTCTGGCCGGATTTGAGCCCGCAGCCGTTATTGTTGAAATCATGAATGAAGACGGCACCATGGCGCGTCGTCCTGATCTGGAAGTGTTTGCCGAGCAGCATGGTCTGAAAATTGGCACCATTGCCGATTTGATTCAATACCGCATGAGCAACGAAAAAACCGTCGTCCGGTTTTTTGAACATGATATTGAAACCGCCTACGGTCCCTTCCGGGCCATTGGTTACAAGGATCAAATTGATGGCGGCTCTCACCTTGCACTGGTTAAAGGGCAGCTTGATCAACAAGAAGCCCCTTTGGTCAGAGTGCATGTGAGTGATTCCCTGCGTGACCTGATCAAAACCCACCATCCCGAGCAGGGTTGGGATTTTGGCAGTGTCATGCAACGCATTGCCAATGAGGCCGCAGGTGCTATCGTGCTCATTGGCCAGCGTGAAGATGAAAAAAACAGTCTCGCGCAACGTATGCACAACTATTGTACAGGGCTTGCCAATCTTCCTCACAACAATGGCGTGCGTACCATAGGCACCGGCTCGCAGATTCTGCGTGATCTGGGCATACAGAAAATGCGGCTGCTCAGTTCGCCCATGCGTTACAGCGCACTGTCAGGTTTTGATCTGGAAATTGTCGAATTCATTCCCTTTCAACGTCGTCCTTCAACGTTATAAATAACCAGGAATCAGGTAATCGTTATGCAAACCATCAATACCATTGAAGGTGATTTTGTCACCATCGCCGGCAATTACGCCTTGATCGTGGGCCGCTTCAACAGCTTTGTGGTCGACAGTCTGGTCAGTGGTGCCATTGATACGCTCAAACGCCACGGCATTAAAGATGAGCAAATTGACATCATTCGCGTGCCCGGCGCCTTTGAATTACCACTAGCGGCCAAGAAAATTGCCAACAATGGCAAACATGACGCCATTATTGCCCTTGGTGCGGTTATTCGTGGTGGCACACCCCACTTTGAATATGTGGCCGGGGAATGCGTCAAAGGTCTTGCCCATGTGTCACTGGAGAGTGTTATTCCAGTCGCTTTTGGTGTGTTAACCGTAGACAGCATCGAACAAGCCATTGAACGTTCAGGCACAAAAGCCGGCAATAAAGGGGCCGAAGCCGCACTCAGTGCCATGGAAATGGTCAGTTTAATCAAGAGTATTGATGCCCTGTGAGTGAGAATCTGACTGCACTGCCCAACGACAAACCCAAACCGGCCGCTCGCCGCAAGGCCCGCCATTTTGCCCTGCAGGCGCTGTATCAGTGGCACATTGCCGGCGGCAATCTGAACGAAATTGAAAGCCAGTTTCGCCGTGAAAACGCCATGCACAAAGTCGATCTGGTTTTTTTTCACGAACTGCTGCACGAAATTCCCGCCCATTTAACAATGATTGATCAGTATATCGAGCCCCTGCTCGATCGCAAAAAACAGGATCTGGGTGTGGTTGAACTCAGCGCACTGCGTATCGGCACCTATGAATTATGCAAGCGTATCGATATCCCCTTCCGTGTCTGCATTAACGAAAGTGTTGAACTGGCTAAAGTCTTTGGTGCCGAAGAGAGTTACCGTTATATTAACGGCGTGCTGGATAAAATTGCCCGTCAGGTTCGCAGTGTCGAAATGAAAGGGTAAGTCGTTCAGTTCCATCCCTTTCCCCGGTTTGCAAAGCAAAAGGCATTGCCATGGCTATCGCTGAATTTGCATTGATCGAACGTTACTTCAAGCAAGGACAAAAACCGGGGGCGCATGCGACGGTCCTGGGCATTGGTGACGACGCCGCCATTGTGGATATCCCCATCGGCCAGCAGCTGTGTGTCGCCGTTGATACGCTGGTCGC
>DAIRVL010000261.1:0-2127 GCA_036802845.1 Pseudomonadales bacterium
ATGGAATCCGTGAAACCCTGTCAACAGATAAAACGTGCTGCCGTACCCACCAGTAGACAGCTTCAAGTTCATCTCATGGTAAGCGTGAGAATATTCATAGACTTGAAACCCCATAAAAATAACGCCAAGCAATACTGTCAAAAACAACCCTACAGTTAATTGCGCCCTTTTATTAGTCATGAGGCCCCAATGAGCCCACGTCAATGTCGCGCCTGATGCTAATAACAAAAGCGTGTTGATCGCCGGAAGACCCCATGGTGCCATAGGGTCCCACTCACCCTTGAACCCAGGCCCAGCAGATGGCCAGACATTTTTGAAGTCAGGCCAAATTAATGCGTTATCTATACTGGATAAATCAGGTATCGAAATAACCCGGATGTAAAAAAGCGCGCCAAAAAATGCAGCGAAAAACATCACTTCTGAAAAAATAAACCAGCCCATTCCCCATCGGAATGAAACATCAACACGCTTGTTGTATTCTCCTGCACGTGACTCGGCAATCACTTTGCTAAACCAGCCGTACACCATATAAAGCAGCACAGCCAGCCCAGCCAGCAAGGTTGGCATGCCCACCCCCACTTTATTCATGAGCATGACAGCACCTGAAGCCATCAATAACAAAGCAAATGACCCAACCAGAGGCCACGCTGACGGCCCCGGAACATAGTAATAACTCTCTTCATGTGTCGACATCAATAATCTCCCTTCAAAATTTTCTCAATTAGCCGTTCCAATGTTGACCACGATTACGTTGACCAGCACCACAACACCAACAACAAAAATAAGCCCACCAATGATCCCGGCGATCACAACCTGCTTTAATGAAATACTTTCAGCATCGGACTCATAATCTTGGCGGCGGCGGATACCGAGAAATGACCAAAAAACCGCGCCTGCCACAGTAAAAAATCCAGCTTTAGAAGTTTTTTCATTTTGCACACTGAAACTCATACGCCTTCTTTCACATTATGAGCTGATCCAGAACTGCTTTCTGCCCGCCGATTGCCTTCAACCTCAAAGAACGTATATGAAAGCGTTATAGTTGCGATTTCTTTGGGCAATGCTGAATCAACAACAAAAACAACTGGCATTTGTCTACGCTCACCCGGCGCAAGTGTTTGCTTGTTAAAGCAAAAGCATTCCAGCTTCCGGAAGTGCTCCGCTGCCAGGGGCGGACCATAGCTTGGGATGGCTTGCCCGGTAACCGGCACGTCGCGAGTGTTAGTCACCTCAAACATCACCTGAACAAGCTCGCCGGGGTGAACAGAAAGATGACCAGCCAGCGGCTTAAACGTCCACGCCATGTTATGAACATTGGTATCAAACTCAACCGTTACAAGTCTTGATGAATCCACCTGCGTATTAACAGGACGGTCATCCACACCAGTCTGGTTAATACCCAGCACACCACAAACGACTGGATAGAGTGGTATCAAAGCATAACCAAACCCAAACATAGCAACTGAAAATGTTGCTAATTTAAGCAACGTTCTCAGGTTGCGCTTGGCAGATGAAAGACTTTTTTTCAAGTATTTAGATACCAACGCTGCGCAATGAATCCAAAGAACATGGTAGCCACCAGAAAAGCCAAGACTAATGCTGTACGCAGATTTTTGTTTTTTACCGGAGGTGAAGACATTGTATTTTTAACTAGCGATGACTTATTTTACGACTGGCTGCACTTCCCACGTGTGATACGGCGCTGGAGATGGCACATCCCACTCCAGCCCCTCTGCACCTTCCCATGGTTTGGCTGGCGCCTTTGGACCACCCTTGATACAGGTAATAATGTTGTACAAGAAGAGCAATTGCGATAAACCAAAGCCGAATGCGCCAATCGTTGAAATCTGGTTGAAATCAGTAAATTGCAGTGCATAGTCAGGGATGCGGCGCGGCATACCAGCAATACCAAGAAAATGTTGAACGAAAAAGGTCATGTTAAAGAAAATAAAGGAAAGCCAAAAGTGCACTTGGCCCAATTTTTCGTTATACATATGTCCCGTCCACTTTGGCAGCCAATAATAGGCGCCGGCAAAAGCAGAGAATAGCGCACCAGCCACCATGGTGTAATGGAAATGCGCCACAACGTAATACGTATCTTGCATCTGGACATCAACCACCACCATC
>DAIRVL010000262.1:0-2118 GCA_036802845.1 Pseudomonadales bacterium
CAAATTTTCGATATGCAAGTCGAAATGGTTCAAACATCATGTGGCATGGCCGTTCCCTTGTACTCGTACGAGAGCGACAGGGATCTACTGCGCAATTGGGCTGCAAAGCAAGGCGAATCAGGCATTTCGAAGTACTGGCACGACAAAAATCAACTGAGCATCGACGGCATCAAAACGGGCATCGTTGAGAAAAATTGCTAATCAGTTCGAGCCATGTCATCGTTCATAGCATCTGTCACCAGCCTAACTGTAGGTTCAACACGGACAAAAATGCTCCGCATTTTTGCCGGTTAACCTGGGCGTTAGGCCCACGTATCAAAAACATTCTGAGTGTAAAAATGGCGCATAAATATACGGCTGAAATAATTTGGGAACGAGGTGAGCAGGTTTTTTCGGATAACAAATATAGCCGAAAACACTTGCTAAAATTCGATGGTGGTATCGAGGTACAGGGTTCTTCATCGCCGTTGGTTATACCTCTACCCTACTCCGAGGAAAACGCTATTGATCCAGAGGAGGCGTTTGTCTCGTCACTTTCGAGCTGTCATATGCTATGGTTTTTATCAATCGCTGCAAAAAATGGTTTCGTGGTTGATTCGTATCATGATAGTGCGGTTGGAATCATGAAGCCAAATGAAAGGAAAAAATTTTGGGTTTCCGAGGTAACGCTCAATCCTAGAACAGTCTTTTCAGGGGTAAAAGTTCCAACAAGTGAAGAGATTAGCAGCATGCACCATGAGGCGCATGACGAATGTTTTATTGCTAATTCAGTTAAAAGCAATATTAGAGTTGTGCCTCAATGAGCTGCATGGCCTAACAAGTCATTCAACGGGAGCGCGCTACGCGCGCCCCGTTAACTCCAGCGTTAGGCCCTTTTCGAACAGCCGCCATGTCTATCAATCCAGCCGCCAAACTTTTGCTCACTGCTTTGCTTATGCTGAGCTTGTCAGCGTGCGGCGACATCTACCGATACTTCAAAAGTGGGTGTAGGGGTCAGGTCTTTGATTTATGATCACCTTATTTTTTGACTATTTGCATGTTTACTTCTGAGGAAGGTGAGTTATAACCAGGACTTTATGATTGACGCGGGCGTGTGGGTGATCTGGAGCTATGTCAATTTTTAGTAAAGCAGGTGAAGCTGAACGGATTAGATTTCTTGTTTTTATTAGGGTATCCAGGTGAATGCCCTTCTGCCGGGCGGCACGGACGCCCCGATGGGCTGTGCGTCCGCCGGTACATTGGAAGCGCTGGCGTTCGTCCAAGGTCTTCACGCTCTGAAGCGTATGGCATCGCCGGACGAGATTGCGAAATCGGCACTCTACCTCGTATCCGATGCACCATGGCGTTGGACTATGCGAGAACTCATTTTAGTTAGATGTCTTGTGAGTTATCAGTAGGGCGTTCATTAAAGCGGGGGAGGCATATCCCGCTGCAAAATTTTTACGTTGTTTATTGGCTTGGGCTCAACGGCACCAGGTTGAGAAGGTGGAAATATATAAATTTTCCACTTGTTCTCGTGCCCAGGGTGTTCTGCGTAAAAATACCAAACTGGATTTAATCGAGGGCTCGTTTTTAAAACAATTGATGTTAATTTTTTCTGCCAGCTTATCCCAACCGTAATGATCCACGAGCTTTGCGACAATGCTCTCTAGTTTAACGCCATGTAAAGGGTTGTTAGCCTGTTCACTGCTCATCTTTAAAATACATCCTTAGTGCTTGAAATTGGTGGCGGAGCAACTACCCGTGAATACAGGCTGAAATAATACATGGATACGCAATTAGAAAGTGCTGAACGTTTGCATGGTTGAATCGGATTTTTTTCTAAAACGCCCCGGTCTTGCCCGAGGCTAAAAACCATGCGCTCTAATTGTGGTTTAACACGGCAAGTTAAAACGATTTTAACGCGGCTTTGTTATCGGCAAGTACTTTCTGGGCAATGTCGCTTTCGTCTATTTTTGCAATCAGTTCAGCGAGGCCCTCTACCTCGGCCATGATATTACGTTGCAGTACAACTTTGGTCGTAATTTTTGCCAGTTTGACTGCATGGTAAATAAATAGGTCTGCGGCGGTGAGTTTATCGCCACAGGCATAGGGGCTGAATTTTGCCAAACGTTGAAA
>DAIRVL010000263.1:0-2106 GCA_036802845.1 Pseudomonadales bacterium
CCATCAGGATGAAATCTTCATATGGTTTTTGAATTGATTACTTATCCTCAGCCAACAGAGCAGTAAATAGGGTCAGGTCTTTGATTTATGATTCTTGATAACTTCACTCACTCTCGTCACCATCAGGATGAAATCTTCATATGGTTTTTGAATTGATTACTTATCCTCAGCCAATATTTGTTTGCCTTCCCCCCCAACGCGAACAAATACCCTGTTTAATACCGAGATGATCAAACTACGGGCCATAACAAAATCAATCAAGTGATGAATTTCAGTGGGTTTGTGATAAAAGCCGGGGTTGGTGGGTAAAATGGTGACGCCCATGCGGCTGAGTTTGAGTATGCTTTCCAGATGAATGGTGGAGCAGGGTTTTCACGGGGGACGAGGATGAGTTTTTTGCCTTCTTTGACGATGATGCCTGCGGCGCAACGCCGGATCGAGGCAAAAGTGTCCTGTTCCCTCCGGTTGCACCCCAGAAACCGCTGTGCGGATAGCGTGTTAACAGGCTGCTAGGCTAAATCAGCCTTGGGTGACGCTCATAAGGCCAGCACTCTTTTGTAAAAGGCCCATTCGAGTTCCAGCGTGTTTTGCAGTGTGCTGTGTTGCCGGAAGCCATGCGCTTCGTTTTCGAACTCGTAATAGGCTACGTCAATATTGTTGTCTTGCAGTGCTTTGACCATTTTTTGCGCTTGTTCAGGCGGTACCACTTTATCGAGCGCGCCCTGAAAAAACAGGATGGGGCAGTGCAGTTTGTCGACGTGAAATAAAGGCGAACGTTGCTGGTAAATGGGCTGAGTCAGATCCTCTTCGTTCAAGAGCTGTTGCACGTAGTGCGATTCAAACTTGTGACACCCGAGCGCCAGCGACTTTAAATCACTGATGCCGTAATAACTGGTGCCGGCCTTGAATAGCTTGCTGAAGGTGAGGGCGGCCAGCGTGCAGTAGCCGCCGGCACTGCTGCCACGAATAATCAAACGCTGGGCATCGGCCAGCCCGGCTTGAATAAGAAAGTGACAGGCAGTCACACAATCATCAACATCGGCAACGCCCCACTGACCATACAGCGCACGCCGATAGGCGCGACCATAACCACAGCTGCCCCGGTAGTTAAGATCAAACAGGGCAAAACCACGACTGGTCCAATACTGAATGGCAAGATCCAGCGCACCCGATGCAGCGGACGTAGGGCCGCCGTGTGTTTTGATAATCAAGGGGGGTGCACCGCTTGCGTCAGACGAATCGTAGTCTTTGTTGGTGGGTGGATAATAAAAACCACTGAGTTGGCTGTTATCGCTGGCAGCAAAGCGCAGAATCTTCGGTGTGCTGATATATCCAGCCCATGCAGGGTTAATCGTTTCGCTCACCAAGGACGTGAGTTCGGATTGCCTGAGTCGATAACGGTAAATATGTTCGCCATCGTTGCTGTGACCGGCAATAAAAAACACTTCATCATTAATAACATGTAAATTTTTGATAATCGGGTAGGGGCCAAGCAGGGGTTTGAGTGCTTTATTCTGATCAATCAGGCCGATAAACCCTTCGCTGTTTCGGGTGTAGGCAGTGACGATTTCGTCATTTGAGCAAAAATCATAAGTGTGCAGTCCCAGTACCCACATGGGTTTGCTTAATTCTTCTTCGCCTTCATAGCGAATTTCAACTTTTTTATTTTGATAACAGTAAAGATTCCAATAGTCAGAACGATCAGAAATAAAATGCAGCACGCCCTGCGGACTCCAGGTGGCTTGCACAATGGATTCCTTGTCACTGCCAGCTATTAATTGCGGCACGCTGAGTTCACCCTGTTCATTAAACTCGGCAAGCCACAAGTAGGTGCTGTCCCAAGGCATGTAGGGGTGATTCCAGCTTAACCAGCACAAACGAGTACCATCAGGACTGAGTCGGGGGGCTGCATAAAAGTCAGCGCCCTGTGCCAGCGGGTGGATTTTTCCTGACTCCGGATCAAGAGAGATCAGGCAGTTGATAGGCTCCTGCGCTGAAGACGAATGATCTTCCATCACACAAATAATACGCTGACGCCGGGCATCCCAAATGGCATCAGCATAACGGTAGGGGCCTTCTGCAGTGATGGCGCGCGCTGTGGCTGGG
>DAIRVL010000264.1:0-2091 GCA_036802845.1 Pseudomonadales bacterium
CGCAAAAAGACGTTTTTTACATCGCAACAGCATTGGCAGGTGATGAAGAAATGCGGCAGCGTATTTTACGTCACCAGCAAGAGCGGCCGCCGCAGTGGCCACTCATCGAAGAACCGCTGTTTCTGGCTGAAGCGTTAACAAAATACGCGGCGAATGACCGTTGCTTGATCGTAGATTGCCTCACCCTTTGGTTAAGTAATTTGTTGTGCCATCCTCAAAGTCAACTTTTTAACCAACAGTACTCAGCCCTGCTGGCCGTATTACCCGACTTGCCCGGTGACATCATTCTAATCAGTAACGAAGTCGGCTTGGGTATTATCCCGCTGGGAGAACTTAACCGGCGCTTTGTTGATGCCAGCGGCAGCTTGCATCAGGCCCTGTCGCCGCTGTGTGATCGGGTTTTATTTATGGCCGCCGGCTTATCTTTATCCTTAAAATAACAGGAATCCACCATGCCCCTAAGCTGGCTGACTACGCCTATTGTTCCACCCTGCCCAACTCACCGAGCACAGGCGGAACAGCGTCAGCAACAACTGACCAAACCCCAGGGTTCACTGGGACGGCTAGAAACACTGGCGATTGAACTGGCTGCCTTGCAACACACACAAACACCACGCATCAATTTGCCCCATATTGTTATTTTTGCCGCCGATCACGGCATCGCGGCCGAGGGCGTTTCGGCTTTTCCACAAATTGTCACCCAGGAAATGATCCGCAATTTCAGTCGCGGTGGTGCGGCCATTTGCGTGTTAGCCAAACAATTTGGCGCCTCGCTGCACGTGATCAATCTAGGCACCGTCGACGACATGGAAGCCCTGCCTGGCGTTTTTCACCTCAACATTGCGCCCGGCACGCGCAATTTCGCCCACGAAGCGGCCATGAGCGAAACAATGCTGACGCAGGCACTGAGCGCCGGTAAAGAGAGCGTCGATCAGGCGCTGCAACACAGCTGCGATCTTTTTATCGCCGGCGAAATGGGCATCGCTAACACCACAGCCGCCACGGCACTGAGTGCGATACTGCTTGATCAGGATGCGGCGCACATGACCGGCCCCGGCACCGGACTGAATACCACGGGCGTGACGCACAAGGTGGCCGTTATCAACAATGCGCGGCGTTATCACCAGCTCCATGCCCGCACTGCGCCACTGGTATTACTGCAAACTGTCGGCGGACTGGAAATTGCCGCGATCACAGCGGCACTCCTGCGCTGTGGCCAAAAAGGCCTTCCAGCGCTCGTCGACGGTTATATTTGTAGCGTGGCAGCCTTGCTGGCCTGCACACTCCAACCCGAACTGCGACCCTGGCTGATTTTTTCTCATCAATCAGCCGAACCCGGACACCGGCACATTCTGCACACGCTCGACGCCAAACCGCTTCTGGATCTCGGCCTGCGTCTGGGCGAAGGCAGTGGTGCAGCACTGGCACTGCCTTTACTGCAAGCCGCCTGCGCGCTGCACAACACCATGGTCACTTTTACAGAAGCCGCTGTGTCCACTGCACATGCGCTGATGAAATAACCTTTAATAGAAAAGAAGCCATGACCCATCGCACCCTGACCATTGACCTGCTACGCCACGGCGAAGTCATTAAACCCGCCGGTTTTTTCGGTTCTACCGATATCCGTTTGAGCCACAAAGGCGAAACTCAAATGGCCGAAGCCATTGGCCTGTCCAGCCTCACACCGGTCAATGCGCCATGGGATCATATCATCAGCTCTCCGATGCAGCGCTGCCGTGTTTTTGCAGAAAAACTGGTACAACAAATTGCGCGCCCGCTTCACATCGACCCCTCGCTGCGAGAGATGCATTTTGGTACGTGGGAAGGGCTTAACGCCGCAAGCATCGAACAAAAATACCCTGTCGAATTCCAGCGCTACCTTGCCTCACCCCTGCACTATCCGCCGACGGAAGGCGAGCCAGTCGATCGTTTTATTGAACGTATCACCGTAAGCTGGCAGAACATCAAACAACAATACCTTGATCAACGTATTCTTATCGTCTCGCACAGTGGTGTTATCCGTACTCTGTTATGCTCGGTACTGAACTGCCCGCCGGACACCCTGTTTTCCATTCATTGTCCCTACGCCTG
>DAIRVL010000265.1:0-2082 GCA_036802845.1 Pseudomonadales bacterium
AAAAACAAAGCATGGATTTCGTTCTTCAATAGTGTCCAATATAACTCGCAGAGACCCATCCGTCATCAAATCATCATCAGACATGAGATGGACAAATTTTCCATCACCAAGCGTTGTGCATTTATGAATATTCCTGTCTATTCCAATATTTTCTTCATTTCGTACATACACAAAATAACTAACCTTTTCACAGTATGTTAAACATAGTTCTTGCGTTGAATCCGTTGAAGCATTGTCACAAACCACGATCTCAACGGAGGATTCACACTCATTTATTTGACTAATTAGACTTTCGAGAGCCTCCTCTAAGTAACTAGCCCTGTTATAGGTCGGGATACAAACTGACAATATGACAGTCATACTGCAGCTCTTTTTGAGCTTGCCTTATGCTGAGAAAGACGCCTGAGATGAAGCGGGAGAAACCACATTACTGTAGATGTGAAAGCAAGAGTCAAGCCCATCAAAATGCCGTTAATTCCAAATTCATAAGCTAGTCCAATTTGAGAAATAATGCTAATAACTGCCTGTATCGGTACGATTTTCAAAAACACCCCCACTTCGCTTAACGCTTGCAGAGCCATTGCATAGGTATCTGTCCAGACCCTTAGCCCAATATAGCCGGTGAACAGCACCAAGGTAAGAATTGGCACCTGAATGGACAGCCCTGGCGCCAAGCAGCGCAGAATTGTGGGGAACACCGCTGCCATGGCTACGGAACCGAGCAACAATGCGCCCAATCCCGCCACAAGATAGAACCGGATGTGGCGCTCGATACCAGCATAATCGCCGCCCACTCCCATGCCTGAAAATACCGGCCAAGTGGCGGTCAGCAACCCAGAGTACAGCGACAGGCCCACACCGTACACGCGAAACAGGACGTTATAAGTGACGATTTCCTCGGCGCTCAGAGTGCGCGACATAATCAGATAGTCCACATTCAGAACACCAGCCGCCAGCAGCGCGAATAGCCAGAATCGCCAGGCGCGCTGGCGCAGCACTCCGAACTGACTTTTAACAGCGGGCCAATCCCAGCGCGCATGTCTTGCCGCGACCCAGGCCAGCACCGCGATACCGGTAACCCCCAACGGCATGGTATAGGCCAGAACGCTGGCTAACAGGCGCCGGGGTGGATCGACGTGCAGGGCTACCCCCCATAACAAGCCCAGAAACGCGAGGCTGTTGAAGAGCCCAACCAAGTTGGCGAAGACACCTTTTTGCAATGCATAGAGCATCTTCTGGGCAATAGTTCCAAGGGCAAACCCTACCAATAGCAATCCGCTGAGCCATAACATTAGCCGTGTTCGGGTGGACGCGGGTAAGCCAAGTGGACCGAGCAAAATATGATCCAGCTGATGGGACAAGGGCAGCAGGAAAACCATCGCCACGATCAGCACCCCAGCGCCCAACAAGCTGGCGGCAGCAATGGTATGCCCAATTTCTTCGCCCCGCGCGCGGCCTTCGGCAATGTGGTTTTGCGCGCTATTGCCGAACCCCATGTCGGTAAGCTGGTACCAGGCCATGAGCGAGACGGCGATGGAGTAGCCCGCGAATTCCACTGGGGTTAGTAAGGTGGTGAGCAACGGTAGGCAAACTAGCTGCGCGGCGACCGAGCCAACCCGACTGACCCAGTTGCTGAGCGCAACCCAGAGGTGCGGCGGGATTTTGCTAGGCCTATACAACGCTCAACTCCCAGCGCGGCTTGGTAGGCATCGCTTCAGCATATGCGACTCTGAGTCGGCATGAAGGCCACGCGGGCAAGCTGCGCTTTATCCACCATGCGGCCGGCTGAGGGACCGATCATCATAAGGATCGAATCCAAGACAGCATTTCTTCGATGCCTTGCCGCGCCGTCACGTGCGGTGACCAGTCCAGTAGTCGCTTGGCCTTGCTGATATCCGCCACAAAGACGCGCTGATCGCTCTGGCGCGGTGGCTTGCAGATATACCGCATCGTGCAATCGCCAGTTTCTTCAAGCAGCTTGAACAGTTCCAGCAGTGACAAACTGTTTTCGGCGCCGCCACCGATGTTGAATACCTGGCCACAGACCGCCTCGATGTGAACCAGCGCTGCGCTGTAAAGCGT
>DAIRVL010000266.1:0-2018 GCA_036802845.1 Pseudomonadales bacterium
AAGAACAAGGTAGAGTCGGAGCCAGTGGTCCGGGTTTTATGCTGCATTCTGAAATTGTGGCGCCTTACATCAACAAATACGGCTCGGATGAGCAAAAAACACGTTGGTTGACCCGAATGGCCAAAGGTGAATTGATTGGTGCCATTGCTATGACAGAACCAGGCACAGGCAGTGATTTACAAGCCATAAAAACTACCGCACTCAAAGATGGTGATGACTACATCATTAACGGGCAAAAAGTGTTTATTACCAATGGCTACATGTGTGACCTGGTGATTGTGGTAGTTAAAACTGATCCAGAGAAAGGCGCGGCTGGTATTAGTTTATTTGTGGTTGAAGCGGGAACGCCCGGTTTTACCAAAGGGCGCAAACTGAAAAAAGTCGGTTTAAAAGCGCAGGATACCTCTGAACTCTTTTTTGATAACGTCAGGGTGTCCAAGAATAATCTACTCGGTCAGGAAGGCATGGGCTTTGCCTATTTGATGTCTGAATTGGTTCAAGAGCGTTTGTTAATTGCCATGGGCGCGGTAACCGCCTGTGAAAGAATACTGGAACATACGATCGAATACGTTAAAAATCGCCATGCCTTTGGCAAACCTATTTCCAAGTTCCAGAATACGCGTTTTAAATTGGCTGAGCTGGTTACAGAAACCAAAATTGCGCGGATTTTTGTGGATGATTGTCTGGCTAAACATATGCGTAAAGAACTTGATGTCACCACCGCCGCCATGGCCAAACTGCACACTACCGATTTGCAGGTGAAACTGGTCGATGAATGTGTACAGCTCCACGGTGGTTACGGTTATATGCTGGAATATCCAGTGGGTAAAGCCTTTGTTGATAGCCGCATACAAAAAATTTATGGTGGCACCAATGAAATCATGAAAGAACTGATCAGTCGTTCCTTCTTGTAACAGCCACAAGTTTGACTAAAGCCACCTGCTTCTGAACAAAAAGCCGTAATTTACGGCTTTTTTATTATTACTCTGATTCAGACTCTTTTTTTATCTCAAAGAACTGTTTGATACTTTCCTGATTGATGCTTTTTATATGCATGTCGCGCTGAGGATAAGGCATGTTAATCTGAACCTCATGGAAGCGTTTGTCGATTTCCATGAGTAAATCATGGCGCACTTCAAGCAGTAAATCGGGGTGAGGAACGAATACCCGGAGTTCAAAATTTAACGTGCTATCCCCAAAGGCTACGAATCTGACACTCGGTTCCGGGTCTTTAAGAACAGAAGGGTGATGGGTTGCAATATCTAATAACGTGTTGTAAGTGAGTTGTGTATCAGAACCATAAGCAACGCCAATAGGGATAAGTGTTCGTAAAATCGTATCGGTAAGTGACCAGTTGATCACCTGGCCCGTAACAAATTCCTTGTTTGGAATAATAAGCTCTTTGCGCTCCCAGTCGGTGATGGTCGTTGCACGCATTTGAATGCGTGTAATTTTGCCACTGATATTGCCTACGGTAACGGCATCACCAATACGTATGGGGCGTTCAAAAAGAATAATCAAACCCGAAACAAAATTGGCAAAAATCTCCTGCAGACCAAAACCCAAACCTAAAGTAATTGCTGCTGCGAGCCACTGTACTTTTGACCATCCTATTCCTACAGCACTAAAGGTCATGGATAAACCAATGATGATGACTATATAACGTGAAATAGAGGTAATGGCATAGCGCCCACTGGGTGTGAAGGGGAGTCTTTGTAAAATGGCAATTTCGAGCAAACCGGCAATATTTTGACTGATTAAAATGGTCAGTATCAATATGATCAGTGCCAGTAAAAGATTGGCCAGGGTAATGGGAGTTTCGGTGGGAGGGATAACACCATTGGGATCGGTGCTTGAAACCGAATGCCAGAGAATAACGTCATTAAGTAAATTAAATGCCGTAAGCACTTCTGACCAGATAAATACGAGACCCGTAAAAATCGCCACCCAATAGATGCTGTTAAGCATTTTATTCGCCTGATCACTCAGCGCATTTTGGTCAGACTCTGTTATTTCGA
>DAIRVL010000267.1:0-2005 GCA_036802845.1 Pseudomonadales bacterium
CGGGCAGATCAAGTCTGTGCAAGATGTGCTGGAAGATTATGGCGCCAATCCGGCAGAACAATTCCAGGCATTATTGCTTGAGTCAGGCATGGAGGCCACTCAAGAGGGGGGCGAACCTGGTTTCAAAGTGGCAGTCAATGCGCCGGGCGATATTCTGAAAACAGCAGGGTTAATGCCGGGTGATATTTTGCGTTCAGTGAATGATCATCCTGTAAATGAATTGCAGGGTAATGATGTCTTGGTTAGAGAAATTCTCACCTCCGGACGGGCTAAAATTGTCATTCAACGAGGAGCACGTCGATTTGCGGTCAGTTATCCTTTGCCGCAACACTGACGTTTGGCTTCACCCGGGTTTTGAAATCACACTACAGGTAACGATCGACATAACATGAAACGTTTACTTATTTTAGCCAATTGCTTGCTGCTTCTTGGTCCCTGTTGGGTGATGGCGGGTAGTCTGAATGTCAGGGATGCCGATGTGCGAGCCTTGGTCACCCAGATCTCAGATATAACGGGTAAAAGTTTTGTAATTGATCCACGGGTCAAAGGCAAAGTCACTGTTATATCCAATACCGATATGAGTAGTGAAGAAATTTACGAGGTTTTCAAAACCGTTTTACAAGTGCATGGTTATGCCACCATTGAGGAGGGTGATGTAGTCAAAATCGTCCCCACCAACAGTGCTAAACAAGATAATCTTGCCCTTGATTCGAAAGGCGTGGCAGTGGGTGCGCAAATGGTAACGCGTGTTATTGAACTGCAACATGCGTCGGCCAATGAGCTGGTGCCCGTGTTACGTCCTATGGTGCCCCAGTATGGTCATGTCGCAGCGGTTGACTCGGCGAATGCCTTGATTATTTCTGATCATGCACAGAATATTGAACGAATTGCGCAGATCATCCGTCGTATTGATACTGCTGAAAACGAAGAAGTCGATGTGATTGAGCTGAAGGAAGCCTCCGTTGCCGAAATGGTGCTTGTGCTGGAGAGTCTTGAAACCTCCTCTTCAGTAGCCTCGCCCGCTGTGAGACCCCAGGGAGTCAACAAACCAGGTCGTGTACGGATTGTGGCCGATGAGCGTACCAATCGCCTGATACTACGAGGTGAACCTTCTGCCAGAGAGCGAATAAAACGATTAATTTTTCGTTTGGATAAACCCTCTTTGCGCAGTGATACCGTGTCGGTAATTTATCTTCAACATGCGGATGCGGTGAAAGTTGCTGATATCATTTCGGGTTTGCTGCTGCAAAAACAGCAAAATACGCAAATGAATCGCGGAGCTGCAAATACGAATCTGGCGACAGGCATGGCAACAAGTTCCACTATTGGAGGACGTTCTCCTGCGCGAACGCCCTCGGCGTCAGGACCGAAGCCGTCCATGGTGCAGGCTGATGAAACGCTGAATGCACTTGTGGTGCAAGCCGATCCCCGGCAGATGGCGGAAATCAAGAGTATCGTTAGTCAGCTGGATGTGCGTCGTGCGCAAGTGTTGATAGAAGGGGCTATCGTTGAAATTGCCGCTAACAGTGGTCGTGATTTGGGTGTGCAGTGGGGCTTCGGAGCAAATGACAAGGGGCCGGTAGGCGCAATAAATTTTGACAATGTGGGCCGAAGTGTAAGCGAAATTGCGGCGGTTGTTACCAATCCTGCGGCAGCTTCTTCAGCGGCTTTGGCGAATGGTATTACCTTGGGGGGCGGTAAACGCAGTGGTGATACGATTGAGTTTGGTGCCTTGTTGCAGGCGCTGGCGTCAACTGCCAACACAAATATTTTATCTACCCCCAGTATTCTGACCATTGATAATCAAGAAGCTGAGATTGTTGTAGGTCAGAATGTGCCTTTTATTACCGGTTCGACCACAAATACATCGTCAGGCATTGCGAATCCTTTTACGACTGTGAGCCGTCAGGATATTGGTTTAACCTTGCGTGTATTGCCTCATATTCATGAAGGCGATGTATTACGACTGGAAATTTATCAGGAAACCTCTGATCTGGTGGCGCCT
>DAIRVL010000268.1:0-1996 GCA_036802845.1 Pseudomonadales bacterium
AACCCAGCTCGCCTTCGACAGAGACGCCGCAGGCATGTGCCATTTCGACCGCGCGCCGGGTCACGTCGACATTGTAGTCAAAACTGGCCGGTGTTTTCTGATCTTCAAGCAAAGAGCCGTCCATCATGACCGAGGAAAATCCCAGCTGGATTGAGCGCTGACAAGCCGCAGGCGAGGCGCCATGATCCTGATGGATAACCACAGGAATATGAGGAAATTCTTCAATCGCAGCCAACATCAGGTGATGTAAAAAGGTAGAGCCCGCATATTTTCGCGCCCCGGCCGATGCCTGCATAATCACCGGACTATCGGTTTCACTCGCGGCTTCCATGATAGCTCGCACCTGCTCCAGATTGTTGACATTAAACGCAGGAATGCCATAACTGTTCTCTGCCGCATGATCGAGCATTTGTCGCATACTGACTAAAGCCATCGGGTCATCTCCTTAATTGATAAAACAAATGTGTTTGGAAAATTATACGCCGTTACGTTCTTTGAGTATCGCCACAGCAGGCAGTTCCTTGCCCTCAAGAAATTCCAGAAAAGCTCCGCCCCCGGTCGAAATATATGACACCTTATCAGCGATGTGATATTTATCAACTGCGGCCAGCGTATCACCGCCACCTGCAATTGAAAAAGCCGCGCTGTCTGCAATGGCTAATGACAATGCCTTGGTTCCCGCGCCAAATTGCTCAAATTCAAAAACGCCCACCGGGCCATTCCAGACAATAGTTTTAGCGGCATGAAGCAGCTGACTGAAATGACGCGATGTATCAGGACCAATATCGAGAATCATATCGTTATCCCCAACCTGATCAACTGCTTTTATCGTCGCAACAGCGTGTTCTGAAAATTCGCTGGCAACCACCACATCCGTTGGCAAAGGAATGTCGATTTTGGTCAGCAAAACTTTCGCCGCTTCAACCAAGTCTGGTTCATAAAGTGATTTGCCAACGTTATAGCCCTTAGCAACGAGAAAGGTGTTGGCAATACCACCGCCTACGATCAGTTGATCAACAAGCGTAACAAGGCTTTCCAGCACAGTCAGTTTGCTTGAGACTTTACTGCCACCGACAATCGCGACCAAGGGTTTTTCAGGATGTTCCAACGCCTTGCCCAGCGCCTTAAGCTCAGTCGCCAGCAAGGGGCCTGCGCAAGCAACAGGTGCGTATTTGGCAACACCATGCGTTGAAGCCTGAGCACGGTGAGCAGTGCCAAAGGCATCCATAACAAAAATATCGCACAGTGCTGCCATGCGTTGGGCCAGGGCGTCATCATTCTTTTTTTCGCCACGATTAAAACGCACGTTTTCACACAGCACGACCTCACCCGGCTTAAGATCCACACCATTTAACCAGTCTTTGGCCAAAGGAACAGGACGGCCCAGTAACTCACTCAGACGAGCCGCGACCGGTGCCAGACTGAAAGCCTCGTCATACTCGCCTTCTGTGGGCCGACCCAGGTGAGACATAAGCAAAACCTTGGCACCTTTAGCCAAGGCCGTTTTGATGGTAGGAAGAGAGGCCTGAAGACGCGCATCACTGGTGACCTTGCCGTCTTTCACTGGAACGTTCAGATCCTGGCGAATCAGTACGCGTTTACCCGCAAGATCAAAGCTGCTCATTTCGGGGATAGACATGTTTTCTCCTTAATTAAAGACAGGATTAGCTAAATAAGTACTTACATCCAGCATACGGTGGGCATAAGCCCACTCATTGTCATACCAGGCGACCAACTTGACTTGATAGCCGGCGGTTTTGGTGAGCAGACTATCGAAGGTCGCCGACGCAGACTGACGCTTAAAGTCGATAGAGACCAAGGGTTCCTCGGTATAGGCCAGCACACCATAAGGGTCACGTGCGGCGACCTGTTTGATTACCTCATTAATCGTATCGGGTTTTTCGCGCGTTGCCAGTTGCAGCGTCAAATCAACCGCAGCCACATCCAGCGTCGGCACCCGCATGGAATAGCCCGTAAAAATTCCGCGCATGGCAGG
>DAIRVL010000269.1:0-1989 GCA_036802845.1 Pseudomonadales bacterium
TTGTTCACGACTCTGCGCTACCTGCTGCACTTGTATCAACTGTAAACGGAGCATCTCAAGCTGTTGTTGTTTCGATTCATTTTCTTCGTGGAGCAGTTGAATATGTTTGCTATGATAACTGCGACTGAAAAAATGAATCACTACACTGATAAACAATAAGGCAGCAAGCCCATACAAAAGTGCGCTTTGTTCAGCATTCATGGAATACCGCCTTTTTTAATAATTAAACTGGAACGTAAAATAACACAGAGATTATGGCGGCAGCGCCTGCAATTTGTATTTTTGATTGGCTCATCGCCCATTCTTATTCAGAGACTACTTTTCCCCATGCATTTAATTCTTATAGCCCTGCTCGTTATGATGTCGGCCCTGTTGGTCATCAAAAAATGGCCGTCACTGTCTCGTCAGGAAAAAACTCAATGGTCACTGATAATGGTCATCGTCGGCCTGGGTATTTTGGCTATTACGGGCAGGATGCACTGGTTGGGCCTGGCCGTAGCCGGACTGATTGCCGGCTTACGCATGATAGTCCCGTGGGCTGTGCGCTTGTTACCGCTGCTCCAACAGCATCTTGGTGCGAAGGCGAAGAGCAAACAGCCACCGTCTCCGACCCCAGTGGCCATGAGCACCTTCGAAGCGCTGGAAATTCTGGGATTAAAAGAAGGCGCTACAACAGAGGAAATTATAAGCGCTCACCGCAAACTGATACAAAAACTGCATCCTGATCGCGACGGCAGCACGTATCTGGCAAGCAAAATAAATCAGGCAAAAGATCACTTGCTGGGTTAGTCATCTACTGCCTGAACACTGCCTGGCTTTTATTCCAGCTATTTATTATTCAGCAGTTGCAAAAGTAATTGCGTTTTCTCTTGCAACAAGAGCTGATCAGCGCGCGTTTCGACATTCAAACGCACCACGGGCTCCGTATTGGACATACGCAGATTAAATCGCCACTTTTCAAAATTCATACTCAGGCCGTCGGTATGATCCACCGCCAAAGCGGATGACTGGAAATACGTTTCAATTCGTTCAATAGCCGATGCGGGATTCTCAATTTTGTTATTAATTTCCCCACTGGAAGGAAAGGCTGCCATACGTTCGGCCACCAGCGAAGAAAACGATTTGCCGGAAGCGCTGATCAGTCCCACGACCAGCAACCAGGGAATCATGCCGCTATCACAGTACGCAAAATCCCTGAAATAATGGTGAGCTGACATTTCACCGCCATACACCGCATCTTCCTTGCGCATGCGCTCCTTGATAAAGGCGTGTCCGGTTTTACTTTGAATAGGCACCCCCCCCAAGGAAGTCACAATTTCCTGCGTATTCCATGTAAGACGTGGATCATGAACAATTTTGGCACCCGGTGTTTTACGCAGAAAGGCCGCAGCCAGCAAGCCCACGATGTAATACCCCTCAATAAAGGCACCATTTTCGTCAAAGAAAAAACAACGGTCAAAATCCCCGTCCCAGGCAATACCCAAGTCGGCACCTTCGGCTTGAATTGCTTCAATGGTAGGGGCCCGGTTTTCAATTAATAAAGGATTCGGCACACCATGAGGGAAGTCACCATCGGCTTGATGATGTACTTTGACAAAGGTAAAGGGTAAATACTTTTCCAGGCGATCGATGATATCCCCTGCACCACCGTTACCGGGATTACTAACGATCTTGAGCGGCTTTAATGTGCTGACATCAACATAGGACAGAAGGTGTTTAACAAAAGCCTCTTTTGTTGAAATGTTGTAAGTCTGCCCAGGTTTTGAAACAGCGACAAAGTCATTTTTTTCAGCCAGTCGCTGGATTTCATTCAGACCACTGTCACCACTGATAGGCTTGGACTCCTCTCTGACAAACTTCATGCCGTTATAATCTTTGGGATTATGACTGGCCGTCACCATAATTCCACCGTCCATTTTTTCGTGAAAGGTGGAAAAATAGATTTCTTCCGTGCCACATTGACCAATGTTATAAACATCAACACCCTGT
>DAIRVL010000270.1:0-1952 GCA_036802845.1 Pseudomonadales bacterium
GTTTGTCTTCTTATCCGCATCCCTGGTTGATGCCGACGTTTTGGCAGTTTCCTACCGTATCCATGGGATTGGGCCCGCTGCAAGCAATTTACCAAGCCCATATCATGAAATACCTGAACAACCGCCAGCTGATTAAAGACGATGACCGTAAAGTGTGGGCTTTTCTGGGCGATGGTGAAATGGATGAGCCTGAATCTCTGGGCGCCATTTCGCTGGCGGGACGTGAAAAGCTCGATAACCTTATTTTTGTGGTGAATTGCAATTTACAGCGTCTTGATGGCCCGGTGCGTGGCAATGGCAAAATCATTCAGGAGCTTGAAGGCGTATTTCGTGGCGCAGGCTGGAATGTCATCAAGGTGATCTGGGGCCGGATGTGGGACCCACTTCTAGAACACGACACCGACGATTTATTAAAACGCCGTATGATGGAGGCTGTCGACGGCCAGTATCAAACCTATAAGAACCGGGGTGGGGCGTACACGCGGGAGTATTTTTTTGGCAAGTATCCTGAGCTGAAGGCCCGCGTTAGTGATCTGACAGATGAACAAATTGAAGAACTTAACCGCGGTGGACATGATCCCTATAAAGTCTATGCGGCCTATGCTAAAGCCGTTAAACCCAATGGTAAACCCACGGTTATTTTGGCCAAAACCATCAAGGGTTATGGCCTGGGGCCGGGAGAGTCCAGTAACAAAACGCATTCCATGAAAAAAATGGACATCCAGACACTGAAGGATTTCCGCGATCGCTACGGCATGCCGTTTACCGACGAAGAGCTGGAGCACCTGCCTTATTACCATCCGGGTGAAGAAAGTGCAGAAATTCGTTATATGAAAGCCCGTCGCGAGGCGCTGGGAGGTTATCTTCCTGCGCGGGATGCAAACTCAGCCAAACTGGATATTCCTGATTTGTCCTTGTTTCAACCTCAGCTGGCCGGCTCAGAGGGGCGTGAAATTTCCACAACCATGACTTTTGTACGCATGTTGTCGGCTTTGACCAAAGATAAAAGTATTGGCGAAAAAATTGTTCCTATTGTGCCCGATGAGGCGCGCACCTTTGGTATGGAAGGCATGTTCCGCCAACTGGGTATTTACTCAACAGCCGGGCAATTGTACGAGCCGGAAGATGCCGGACAGATGATGTATTACAAGGAAGATATTCAGGGCCGGATTCTTGAAGAAGGTATTAACGAAGCCGGTGCCTTTTCAGCCTGGATGGCTACTGCGACCGCGTATGCGAATCACCGCTGTCCTATGATTCCTTTTTATATTTTCTATTCGATGTTTGGCTTTCAGCGCATTGGTGATTTTGCCTGGGCGGCGGGAGATTTGCGGGCGCGTGGTTTCTTGTTGGGTGCAACATCAGGCCGCACCACGCTTAACGGTGAAGGTCTGCAGCATCAGGACGGGCACAGCCATGTTCTTGCGTCAACCATTCCTAATTGTGTGAGTTACGACCCGACTTATGCCTACGAATTGGCGGTGATTATTCACGATGGCCTGAAGCGTATGTATGCCAAACAAGAGAACGTGTTTTATTACATTACCTTAATGAATGAAAACTATGTTCAACCTGCCATGCCCGAGGGTGTTGAGCAGGGCATTATTGATGGGATGTATTTATTGCAGCCCAGCACGCCCGATACGTCTTTGCAGGTACAACTGCTGGGCAGTGGCGCAATTTTAAGAGAAGTCATCGCCGCTGCTGACTTGTTGAAAAATGATTTTAATGTCGGCAGTGAAATCTGGAGCGTGACCAGCTTTAATGAGCTGCGTAAACAAGGTCTTGCTGTGCAGCGCTGGAATTTACTCCATCCGGAAGCCGCGCCCCGCACCGCAAAAGTCAGTGACTGTCTCAATGGCTCAACGGTGCCAGTGGTGGCCGCGACTGACTACATCCGAACGTATGCCGATCAGATTCGCCCTTTTATTAATAAAACCTATGTGGTACTG
>DAIRVL010000271.1:0-1939 GCA_036802845.1 Pseudomonadales bacterium
GTTTGGGCGGTATTTAAAGAACTGGCCCAGACTTGCCAGGCTGGTTGCATGATTGCTTTTGACTATGCCAGCAAACCGGACTACGACAACCTATCACCCAAACAACACAAACGAACGCGCTACTTTTGGCGCATGGTGGACATAGGCATGCGAATTATCGGTGAACCTTTTCGCACACTGTTTAACACCCAGCAACTACACGAGCGCTTTTCACGCGAAGCCTTCACCCTGAGTGATGATTTAACCGTCGGAATTTTTTCACAGCGTCTGACACAAGAAGAACGGGGCTATTTCCACCCTGCGGGACGTACCCGTATTGCGCTGGTAAGTCATTCGGGGCTTGTGTAACTCTAACGTTATAGGGCGAAAAACATGAAATCACTTCCAGATAATGTAGTTGCATATAAGAAAACGCCAGAATTTGACGAAAGCAGCTTGCCAAAGGGCTTGTTAAATAATCATCAAACTAAAGAGGGTGTTTGGGGGAAAATTATCCTATTAGAAGGAAAGCTGCTTTACACAATAAACGAGCCCAAGGAAGAGATATACCTGGATGCAAACAATTCTGGTGTTGTTGAACCGACTGTTTACCATCAGGTAAAGCCACTGGGTAAAGTCAGGTTCTATGTCGAATTTTATCGCTAGACGTTCACTTCGCTCAGGGCTGTTAATGCCGATGAGTATTTAATGGCGCAAAAAATCAATGCGGTATCACCTTTTTGATTAGCCCTGTTTAATGGCATCACATATCGTATATTACGCAACTCTGTTCAATACATCAGATCACTATAAATGATTACCTTGCTCTGCTTTTAGGTGTTGTATGCGCGGCTCTCGGCGGTGAATTTTTTATTCATGGCATTTTTATTGTCGCTATCGCGGCCATTACCCTGGTTTTTTGTTTTTTGTTTTTTGTTTTGTGGCTTTGTTGTTCACTTGCCCTGCGCGCACGGGTTTTATTGAGCAAAAACGCGGGCTCATGTTGCTGTTTTTATAGGGTTCTTATCTTGCTACCGTTCTTCAGTTTCAGGCAGTCTAAAGCTAACACATATCAATAGAGGCAGATTCACCATGCCTTATGGCCTGCCATTGTGTTTGTAAATGTCGTCGATTGTGTTGGCCGCATAAGGTCGTTATTGTTATGCACGTTGTCAATTCTTCCAAGGTTAAATCGTGTGAGTAATTCTGATCCGGCGCTTCTACGTCCTGCACATCCCTCTTTTCGCGAGGCCTTTATGTACTGGCTGAAATTGGGGTTTGTCAGTTTTGGTGGGCCTGCCGGACAAATCGCCCTCATGCATCACGATCTGGTGGAAAAACGTCGCTGGATTTCCGAACAGCGTTTTCTTCATGCCCTTAATTACTGCATGCTGTTGCCCGGCCCGGAGGCGCAGCAACTGGCTATTTATATTGGCTGGTTGCTGCATCGCACAAAGGGCGGTCTGGTGGCCGGAATACTTTTTGTTTTGCCTTCACTGTTCATATTGGCGGCTTTGTCTTACGTTTATCTGGCTTTTGGAAACCTGACTTTTGTTCAGGGTGTGTTTAACGGCATCAAACCAGCGGTGCTTGCTATTGTGATGTTTGCTGCCTGGCGTATTGGTTCGCGGGTGCTGAAAAACAAGGTGTTATGGCTGTTTGCTGCGGCGTCTTTTGTGGCTATTTTTGCGCTGAAAATGCCTTTTCCCTACATTGTACTGGCGGCAGGGCTGTTGGGTGCGTTGGGTGGTCGCCTGTCACCGGACACATTCAAGGTCGGCGGCGGACACGGCACGTCCAACACACAATACGGCCCGGCTTTAATCGACGATGACACCCCGCTCTTGGCGCATACCCGATTCAAGTGGCGCTATCTCATCTTGTTAGTTGTTGCGGCCTGTGCGCTCTGGGCGGCGGCCATGCTGATGCTGACTCATCCGGTATTAAAAGATATGGGAAT
>DAIRVL010000272.1:0-1930 GCA_036802845.1 Pseudomonadales bacterium
AAGAAGCAGACGGTCAAATAATCGACGGCGAAGCCATCGTTGTGGAGGAGTATCGGGTGGACATGAAAAAGGTTCTCCCTGACGAACCGCCTCAGCAGTAGCCACCTGGAAAATTCAAGAAACCCCGCGCAGGATTTGTTGCCGAGGTGAAGTAATCGGTACCTGACCAGGATGAAACCCGAGGACTTAGAACTGCTGCTCACGCGAGAGATGCCTTTTGGCAAGCACAAGGGGCGTCTCATTGTTGATCTACCGGGGAACTACCTCAACTGGTTCGCCCGTGAAGGTTTCCCCCCAGGCGAGATTGGACGGCTCCTCGCCTTGATGCATGAGATCGACCACAACGGGCTGACGGATATTTTGCAGCCACTGCGGCAACGATCGGGGAATTAATTGGGTCCAGAAGAAGGGCTTACATTAGTCTTTTACGGTGAAATCGTACCGGCCCAATCAACAGCCGCCGTATCACCAGCGCCGACTTTTAGCTTAATCGCATCCAGAATCTCGCAGCGGGCCATGAGATGCTAAAAATCTGCTGAGCAATCATCGGTCTTAACCATGTCTTTCGCAAAAGAAAAAGCGCGCACTGATTAACAGCGCGCGCTTGCATTTCAACCCAACACGCGGCTACTTTTAAATACAGTAACCGCCCGCCGACGTTTTCCTTATGGGCGTGAGCCTGTAGGGAAAGGCCAGGCAGCCGCAGGGTTAAGTGAAGACTTAATCCCGGGTGTTGCAGCGGTGGATGGCTTTGTGGCAGCTTTTACAACTGGTTTTGCAGCGGCTGGCTTCTTAGCAACAACCTTCTTTGCAGCTGGCTTTGCGGCTGGTTTTTTAGCAGCCACTTTTTTCGCTGCTGGTTTAGCAGCAGCTACTTTTTTTACGACCGGCTTTTTAGCAGCAACTTTTTTTGCCGCTGGTTTGGCAGCGGGCTTCTTCGCTGCCGGTGCCGTGGCTATTTTTTTCTTTACAACCATGGTGATTCTCCTTAACAAGTTAACAGGGAAGAGCCGCTTCTTTATTTAATCCAACCCAAATGGGTTGATGAGGATTATCCATGCCTTTAATGCATTTGAAAACAATGAATTCCGCCCGTTTATCCGCCTATCAATTTGTTTTAGTTTACGCACTGACATCGACGACCAAATGTCTTTGGCATAATTGGCACTTAATTCGTGCAAATTACAAAGCATGAATCGTACGGATGAAACTCGAAATATCGTCAGTTTTTATCTGAGTAACGCAGCAGGAAAAATGACGCTATTCCAGTCAAACAGAGGGCCGGGGTCTGTTTTTCGTCCTGGAGCTATTTCACTATGCGCAACAACGGCCTGTAAAGAATGGTGCTTTTGCAGATCTGCCAATACGGCGTTCAGGGTTGTATATTGGATTTTTTCAAAAGAGCGGTCATCACAACCTTCAAGTTCAATGCCAATTGAAAAATCATTGCACCGCTCACGGCCTGCCCATTCAGAAACTCCTGCATGCCATGCGCGTTTCAATAACGATACAAATTGAATTAACTCGCCACTGCGCCGGATAAGAAAATGCGCAGAAACCCGCAGATGAGCTATTTCGCGGTAATAAGGATGGTCTTCCGGATTTAACTGGTTAGTAAATAAATCAATAATGCCCTGCCCGCCAAACAGCCCTGGTGGCAAACTAATGGCGTGGATGACGACAAGGCAAATATCGTTCGCTACCGGGCGCTCATCAAAGTTAGGTGAAACAATATGCCGTGCTTCGGGCAACCACCCATCATTTTCTGCAGAGCTAGCTGACGCAGTCATTCGTTCATGCCCAGACGCGCCATCCGATAGCGTAGCGAACGGAAAGTAACGCCAAGTAAACGGGCCGCCGCTGTACGATTGTTATGCGCGTCTTTAAGCGCATGCAAAATCATTTGGTGCTCAACCTGATCGAGCTTGTC
>DAIRVL010000273.1:0-1919 GCA_036802845.1 Pseudomonadales bacterium
GAAAAGCTATCAACATCACAAGCGTGCGTTTCATTTTTGATCCTTAGCATTATTTTTATCGTTGCGCTTATTTGTTTTTGCTGTGGGTGATAGTAAAGAGTGCGTTTGGCTGCGTCTGTCTCGGATCGGTAATAAACGGTAAGCAAACGTAAGGAGTTAAAATGTTGGCCTTGATTGCAGCACCCAGGTATCGGCCCTTGCGCTTATTTTTGTAGCGTCCTTGCTGAAATAGGGAGGGCCTGTGCAAAGGGTGATTGCGAGCGCCCCGTTTTTAATCGGGCCACAGCCACTTGGTTTGGGCTGATGTCCGTGAAACCCTGGCCATTCTTCCGGCTTTTATTTTCCAAACAGAATGACAGGTTTTGCTTGACCGCCACACACCACACCATCTGTTTCCATCCCCCTGTTTTTTCGTTACCCTATCAACCCTTATTCGTTGTCTTGAACATTGGATTCGTTTTTATTCTTTTGGTGTACGGTTCCTTTATTCACACTTAAAACTTTCAGAGAAAATTCTATGCGTTTGGTCTCGTGGAACGTGAATGGCATTCGCGCCATCATGAAAAAAGATTTTGCTCAGGCATTGCATGATTTTGCTGCCGATATTGTCTGCCTGCAGGAAACCAAAGCGCAGGTTGATCAGGTTATTGCCACTCTTGAACCTCTTAACGGTTACCATATTTATTGCAATTCGGCAGAACGCAAGGGTTATTCCGGCACGGCCATTTTAAGTAAAAAAGAGCCGCTGGCGGTGCAATATGACATGGGCATGGCAGAGCATGATCAGGAAGGCCGTGTGATTGCGGCAGAATTTGCGGATTTTTTTCTGATCACGGTTTACACGCCAAATTCGGGCAGTGAATTGAAACGTCTGTCGTATCGGCAGCAATGGGATAACGATTTTCTGGCTTACGTAAAAAAACTGGAGCAGATCAAACCGGTGATTTTGTGCGGTGATTTGAATGTAGCCCATCGCGAAATTGATTTGACCCACCCCAAAGCCAATTACAATAAATCGGCCGGTTATACCCAGATTGAAATTGATGGTATGGATAATATTATTGCCGCAGGTTTTATCGACACCTTTCGTTATTTAAATCCCAGCACGGTGAAATATTCGTGGTGGAGTTACCGGGCCGGTGCCCGCGCCAAAAATGTCGGCTGGAGAATTGATTACTTTCTGGTTTCAAGCAGTTTAGCGGCGCGAATTCAATTTACCGACTTACTAAATGAAGTAACAGGGTCGGATCATTGTCCGGTGTTGCTCGATGTTGCTCCTTAAACGGATTTATTCATCATGATTAATTGGAAACTCACCACAGCCGCCCTATGGCGCGAGCAAAAACATTTTCTGCGGCCTATCACCTTGACCGACCCCATTCGTTTGCAGCAATTAGTGGGTATTGACTCGCAAAAGCACGCCTTGATGAAAAACACTGAACGTTTTCTTGCCGGTTTACCCGCCAACAATGCCTTACTCTGGGGCGCGCGGGGCACAGGAAAATCGTCTTTGATCAAGGCGCTATTGAATGAATACCAGCACCGCGGTCTGCGGCTGATAGAGGTCTACAAAAATGATCTGCACAGCCTGCAGGACATCGTGGATGAAATCCGCGATTTGCCGCAAAAATTTATTCTCTACTGTGATGATTTTTCTTTTGCCGCTAACGACAACAGTTATGTGGCACTCAAAACCATTTTGGATGGTTCAATAGAAGCGCCGCCGAACAACATTTTACTGTATGCCACATCGAACCGTCGCCATCTGATGCCAGAATACATGAGCGAGAATCTGGCATCCGAGCTTGTGGAAGGTGAGCTGCATTATGCCGATGCCATTGAGGAAAAAATTTCACTGGCTGATCGTTTTGGTTTGTCTTTGTCGTTTTACCAAGCTACGCAGGCGGGCTATCTCGATA
>DAIRVL010000274.1:0-1917 GCA_036802845.1 Pseudomonadales bacterium
GCTCAATCTCTAACGATATAAAGAATTTATTTTTCACAGCGCCGACTATTTCTTCCACTACTTTTTTTAGCTGAGCGCCACTGGCCTGTCCGTTATTGGTCAATACCAAAGCCTGTTTTTCATAAATGCTGATATTATTGATTTCGGCACCCTTAAATCCACACGACTCAATCAACCACGCGGCATGAATTTTATATGCATTATCGTTCATCTTGTGCGACTTGATGTCGGGGAATTTTTCTCGCAAGGATTGATATTCGAAGGCAGACACAACAGGGTTCTTAAAAAAACTACCTGCATTGGCCAACACAGCAGGATCGGGTAATTTATTTCGTCGAATATCACAAATGACATGGCTTAATTGCTGAGGTGTTGGATCAGACAGATCACGACGTTGTAATTCTTCTTTAATACCGCTGTAATCCAGATACATTTCAGGTGTTTTCGATAATTTCAAAATAATAGAGGTAATCACATAATGACCCGGTTCTTGTTTAAAACGGCTGTCACGGTAGGCAAAATGACATTCTTGCTTGGAAAATAGTACGGCTTGGCCTGTTTTTACATCAATAGCAGAGAGCTCGGTTAACACATCTTTTAATTCAACACCGTATGCGCCAATGTTTTGTATCGGCGCCGCACCTGCGGTGCCGGGAATCAAAGACAGATTCTCCAAACCAAACCAATTCCGGGACAGGGTGTATTCAACCACGTGATGCCAATTTTCCCCGGCACACACCTTAAGGTGAACGTATCGACTGTCTTCGGAAACCACCTGCAATCCCTTCATTTCAAGCTTTACAACGATTCCAGGGAAATCTTTAAGGAACAAGGTATTACTACCCTCTCCAATAAATACTTGAGGAAGCGATTTAAATAATGGATTTTCGAGCAAAGCAGACAAGGCAGGCTCACTAGGGATGACGCAAAAATAACGCGCAAACGCGGGCAATGCAAAAGTATGGTATTTTTTAAGCGGGACTTGTTCTTCTATAAAAAACAATGAAGAGGTGCCTGAAGAAGGCGCTTCATTGGCGCAAGGATTGTAATTATCCATTTATTTGTTTTTTACTAGCAATTGACGCACATACGCCAAATCCTCGGGCGTATCAACGCCCTTGGGTGGCGACTCTGTGGCTCTATCAAGATGAATCGCGGCACCGTACCAAAGTGCCCGGAGTTGTTCCAGTTTTTCTGCGCGTTCTATTGGACTCATGTTCCATTGTGCAAACTGATGCAAAAAACCAACTCGATAACCGTAAATTCCAATATGGCGATAATATTCAATATCAGCAGGTATCGTTTCCGGAAAACAATCTCGCCCATAAGGGATAGGCGCCCGACTGAAATAAAGCGCCCTGCCGTGCTGATCCGAAACTGTTTTAACCACATTCGGGTTCATTATATCGTTCAGTGAATCAATTTTTTCATGCAAGGTGGCGATAGAAAACTCAGGTCGCCGCGCCAGATTCCTGGCCACTTGATTAATAACAACAGGAGGAATTAAAGGCTCATCACCTTGCACCCCCACTACGATTTGATCGTCAGACCATTGCAACAGCTCGGCTACTTCCTGCAAACGATCCGTTCCCGATTCATGATTGGCGGAGGTCATTATGACCTCACCACCAAAGGCAAGCACCGCTTCCTGAATTCTTGCATCATCAGTCGCCACAATGATTTGCTCAGCGTCGCTTTTCCTGGCCTGTTCGAACACATGCTGCACCATGGGCTTTCCGGCAATAGTCAGCAGAGGTTTACCCGGCAAACGGGTCGACGCATAACGCGCAGGAATAACAACCTTAAAGCTCATTTTCAACCCTGTATCGTGTTATTTATTTCTAGTTTGTACCTGTAGTGGCCTGGTTTTTTGATAACTTTTCATCAATGGTGAGATGACGCGCCTGGTTTTCCAGC
>DAIRVL010000275.1:0-1909 GCA_036802845.1 Pseudomonadales bacterium
GTCCGCCTGGGTATTGAGTACAACAGTGATTTGTACTCGCTGGGCGCTGTACTTTATCACTGCTTAACGGGGAAACCTCCTTTCTTTTCGTCCGATCCATTAAGCCTTATTCATTCTCATTTGGCTGAAATACCCGTACCCGCGATCGATCTGCGTCCTGAGTGTCCGCCATCGCTGTCCCAGATCGTCGCTCTTCTACTGGAAAAAAATCCCGATAAACGCTACCAAACCGCATCCGGACTCAAAGCCGATCTGCACTTGCTCATGGATAAAATCAGAACTAATGAATCAACAGCCTTTCAGCTCAAGCAACACGATCACCACCACCTTATCACGCCACCGTCGATCATGCTGGGGCGGGAGCAGGAGCAACAGAACTTGCTCGATATGTACCAGCGCGCCTGTAGTGGGCAGTTTGGTATTGCATTTATCAGCGGTCACTCGGGTATAGGCAAATCCCGCCTGGTTGAAGCACTGGAACTGCCCATCATTACCCGCCAGGGACATTTCGTCTCGGGGAAATACAACCAGTTTTCCAAACATCAGCCCTACAGTGCGCTGGCTCAGGCCATTGGCAAACTTATTCGTCAGATCATGACCGAAGACGACGCGCAATTGGCCTTATGGAAACAGCGAATTCTGGAAAAAATCGGCGCTAACGGTCAATTGCTGATTAATATTATTCCTGAAATTGCCTTTCTCATTGGTCCTCAGCCAAGCAGTACGCCTTTGCCGCCCTTGGAAGCACAAAAACAGTTTCATGCGCTTTTTTGCCGTTTTTTAGGTGCACTGGCGAATGCCCAAAGTCCCCTGGTACTTTTTATCGACGATTTGCAATGGTGTGATGACGCCACGCTGGATATTCTGGAAAACATTAGCTCTGACCCGACTCATTACCCTTATTTGTTTCTTATCGTTGCCTACCGAAGCAATGAAATCAGCTCTGCGCATCGTATTTATTCGATCAAGAACAGTCTTGTCTATCAGACCCATCCCTTTGTGCACATTAATTTAAAGGCGCTGGATAAAACGGCCATCAATGAGTTGCTCGCCAACATTCTTAATACCTACACGTCCCGTACGCAGGACATCACCGAATTTCTCTACCCTGTCACCGGTGGCAATCCCTTGCTCGTTTACGAAAGCCTGCGCTGGTTATATGAACAAGGCGGGCTGTTCCTGAGTGAAGACGGCCAACAATGGCATTGGCAGGCCAGTAATCTGCGTCATCTGCATTTGCCAGATACAGTGCAATCGCTGTTTCTGGAAAAATTAAAACAGTTACCGCAAAACGCACAAACACTGCTGGCCACAGCGGCCCTGTGGGGGGCCCGTTTTGAAGCACAGGATCTGGCCGACAGCCTTGATATGGGCTTGAATGAACTCTTCACTACGCTCGCCGATATTCTGGCGCAACACATCCTGCTCATAGACAAAACAGAACTGTATTTTTTCCACGATCAACTGCAGGCAGCCGCCACACATCTTTTCAGTGATGAACAAAAACACCAGAGCCACCAAAAAATCGCCCGTCATCTGATCAGAAAATTTCAGGACAGTGCACAAAACCAACACACCGCCGACAAGGCACACTTGCTTTTTGCCATTGTCGAACATTTGCAGAAGGGACGGGTATCACAGGCTACCGAAGAGCAATTACTTGAAGAAGCACGATTTAACTATTTGGCGGGCCTGGCGGCGATGAACGCATTGGCGCATCAGGAAAGTTATCACTACCTCACGCAAAGTGCCAAATTAAGCGCTGCAAACCATTGGCAGCTTGATTACCCCTTCATGCGCAGTCTGCACAAACATCTGGCGCGTGCGGCCTTGATTCTGGGCGAGCAGAGCAAAGCCAACTTAATCGTCAAGACGGCTATGAAATATGCCCAGAACAATCTGGATCGCG
>DAIRVL010000276.1:0-1891 GCA_036802845.1 Pseudomonadales bacterium
CTATGACACCCATGGAGACAAAGTTGTGTCAGCAACGTTACAAATGCGTATTGGCCCCAAATTAAAAAAATAATCCGGGCCTGCAACGGGAACCTGCCTGTAATCACCAAGCTTTGTGATCTATCGCATGCGGGCAAATCTATACAAGCAAGGCTGCGACTTTAAATCACCGTCAAATACGATAGGTTAAATACCATAGATTGTCCCGGCCATGGCAGCTGTGCTAACGTTTGGGCTGAAAGTGCTGTGTCGCTTATTTTCCAGCAGGGTTCATTGCTTGGTTATTGATTACGATCAATACATTAAGACCCTGACCCGCATAGTATTTTCAGCATGAGTGTTTTGAGAACAATTCATATCAGCAACATGAAGCAAAACCGCCTCATCAATTTTGTTCTATCGAATCACCTAAAGGAGATACATCATGGAAAAAAAACCCGACCAAACTCAAATAAGCACCCCAAGCAAAAGCAGCAAATCCTTAAGTCCCTTTGACGATTTACGGTCACATATTCAGGAGTTGGAGCAACGCTTTGAAAACCTTCTGGGCAGTGGTTTTTTAAGAACACCTAAATTTGAATGGCCGGAGTGGGCCAGTTTTGATTCCATGAAAACAGAAATGCCCAAGGTTGATATTATCGATCAAAAAACCAATTTGCTGGTGCGCGCTGAAATTCCCGGCATTAAAAAAGAAAATATCGATATTTCTGTCAGTGACACGACCATCACCATTAAAGGCCACAGCAAAGAAGAAATTGAAGAAAAAGAAAAGGAAAACTATTACCGTCGCGAAACCTCATCCAAATCATTTACACGCACATTAAGCTTGCCCTGCGAAGTGCAATCTAAAGATGCCAAAGCAAATTTTCAGGATGGCGTGTTGCAAATAACCTTGCCCAAAGCCGAAAAAGCCAAAGCTCAAACCCTGCAGATTGATTAGTTTTTAACGTCTTCGCTTAGCTTTAGGGAGAAAAACAGCAATTACGTCACAATCACACAAAAGGAGCCTATGCGGCTCCTTTTTTAGGGTTACTCATCGCAGCAATCACACCAAAGAGGTATTCATTTTCCAAAGAAAAAATTTGGTGTCGAAGAGTAATAAAGTTTCAAACCAAGTATTAAGATACCATCCTGAATAGTTCTTTTATCCCTTTTTTTGAATCGAAACCAAACTTCATTGAGAATGGGTGTAGTGTCGCATTTGTTTGTCTGCCAAAACCTTTTTGACCTTGTTGTTTTTTACAAAACAATCAATTAGTGTCGCTAATGAGGAATACACGACAAATTGTGATTTTTATAAGACATCGAATGTCGTATATATTACGTTGGGCCTCTCAATTCGTTGCCGCGGCAGCACAAAGTCGGTCGGCTGAAAATATCGCATCGAGCATCTGAGCAAGGGAGAACACATGGGTCTTTTTAATATCGGCGGCGCAAAGGCAACAAGCGATCTAGTTGAAGGGTGTTACGTCGGATCAGAAGTTCCTGGCAGGCGAGTAGCAAAGTGTCTTGGCCTAATCGAATACACGCAAAAGGGGTTGGCTGGCGATATGCCAGAAGTGAGTTCATCGATATTCCGCGCATTGCTCGACGCAGCGAAGGGGGAAGGCGCCAACGCCGTAGTTAACGTTCGGCTAACGAGCGGCTCATATCATCAGCAAGGCACTCAATGGCAGGTCACATATGTCGTCGCCTTTGGAGATGCCGTTGTTCTTGAGTAGCCGCCGAGGCCCAACCCATCATTCGAGCGGACCTGCGCGAAAAGCCGCGCAGGCCACTCAATTCAGACGTTGAGGCTGTAGAAAAACCCAAATCCACCCCAAAAAACATTCCGCCATCTGCGATAATTTCACTGCAAGATAAAACAATGGTGGATGGGACATGGCGCGAT
>DAIRVL010000277.1:0-1871 GCA_036802845.1 Pseudomonadales bacterium
CATAACGAATCGCCTGTCGTCCGGCGTTATCAAAATCCAGAAATTTGCCCAAGCTGATAATCGCCCAAAAGAGCGGAATCATCACCAGCATGGCTGCAAAAAACTCGACCAAAGCCTGCCCCTCTTGCACTGCCCGTGATAACGCACTTTTCGTTTTCATTGGATTCCACAGCCTACATTACACACATTTACGCAATAAATCAGAAGTTACTTGGCACGGCGGTCAGTCGCACCTGCCAAAAGGGATTATAAAGATTGGCATGTTCCACCTGATCTGCTTGCAGGGTTGCAAAAGCAAACGTATCAAACGCCCCCGGTTGCGGACGTGAATAAAATACTTCAGCTCGCGCATAGGCCGTTAATACGGGCGACGGCACACCCCCTTGCCCGGCACGGTGTTCAATGGTATCAAATGACCTCAATCCACTTTCCTGCCTTTGCCCAGCATTTTGCACGGTAATATCCTGTGCTTGTAGATCCTTAGCTACCAACACGGTTCGTGTCAATGTCGGCGTTATAGGTATGCCGTTAGCCAAAGGCAAAACAGCATACGGATTAGCAAAAGGCGCATAACTTGGAAGCAGAGTAAGTGCCGATGCAGCACCATTGTAAACAACCGAACCGTTTCTCACGGTATCTGTGGCTGACCAATTCACACCCGTCATCGTTGTGGTAAATGTTTTAACCCGATTTTGTCCATTAATAGTGTTTGTACGCCAGTCGCGCGCATTAAACCATGACGCACTCGGTATTTGATTGGAATTATTCGCATCAATTGCGTTAGCGCTCATTTGCAGAAATGCCGCCGTATTATCCACCCTTTGTACAAAACTTATCAGCGCCGCATCTTCATTGTTTATATTGTTCAGTTGATTGGCAAGCGTGGTATTACCCACATTATTTGCCTGAGCAACCGTATTGGCGATGTCATTCACGTTATTAACGCGAATGCGATTGGCGGGGTTCGTATCAAACTGGGCCACGGTAAGATTTCTAATATCGGCATTTACCGCCACAGCCTGTGTAAGCGCATCGTCTTGTCCTTGCGCCAATGCCAGGTTGGCTGCGTTAATGCTGATTAAAAAATTCTGGACGTCGGCTTCATAGGCATCCAGGTTGGCAATATAGATAGGTAACAGATAATTCATGCCGGCTCGCACTATATATCCTGGGTGCGGATTAAAAAATCCGCCATACTTGTAAAAATCATTGTTGGCTTGCCACGTAGTGGTGGCATGGCGAATCCATGACATATAAATCACGGCATGCCCTGCGGCCAAATGATTCGTCACTACAGCGCGATTGGTATACGCCATAAAATTCAAACGTCGGGCGGTGATTACACCCTCACTGTAAGCCGCTGCATCGGCGGCATCAATAAGCTGGGTTTTTTCTCGCAGAGCCAAACCGTTGTTGAATAACATAACCAGCAATATGCCGGCCACCAGAAATACGGCTAATGCACCAATAATGATTTGTCCTTTTAAGTAGCCAATTTTTCTTATTTTTTTCATTGACGGCTTAGGCACGCTAAAGAGGATTTTTCTACCTATCGCAATCGTTTTGATTTCTGGTTATGAATCTCTTGAATGTGTTTGGCTGTTCTAACAGCAAACAATTTAAAGCGCTTTTAAGTGAAGGGGGCTGTAAAAAACAGCCCTGAATCAAGTAGCAGCAACAGCAGATAATGTATTCAACTTCATAAAACCATAGCTGGCTCTTACAATATAAAACCAGCTAGGGTATTTAATCGGCCACCAAACTTATCACCGCACCACTCACACTCGCTAAACCAAGATAAAATTATGGCTGTTTAGTGCTGTAGTTTCCAAGCGTAGTATTAATCGCCGCACGTGTACTAGCCGCAGTTG
>DAIRVL010000278.1:0-1870 GCA_036802845.1 Pseudomonadales bacterium
TCTCGCACCTTGGCGATTCCAAAAGTAGAATCTGCCAGCCAGTCATACAGCGGTCTGCGTATTCCCATTGCGGTGGGGAAATTTGACAACCGTTCGTCTTTTATGCGCGGTGTTTTTTCTGATAACGTCGATAGGCTGGGTGGTCAGGCGCAAACCATTCTCGTGACTCATTTGCAACAAAGCCGCCATTTTAATGTGCTTGATCGCACCAACATGAGTGAAATAAAGGAAGAAGCGGCGTTACAGAAAAAGGCGCAAAGCCTTAAGGGTGCCGAGTTTATTGTGACCGGTGATGTGACAGAATTTGGTCGAAAGGATGTAGGCGACAAGCAACTCTTTGGAATTCTGGGACGTGGTAAAACGCAAATTGCCTACGCCAAAGTCAATTTGAATATTGTGAATACCTTAACATCGGAAGTGGTGTTCTCGTCACAAGGCGCCGGTGAATACAGTTTGTCTGAGCGTGAAGTGATTGGTTTTGGTGGAACAGCCAGTTATGACGCAACGCTTAATGGCAAGGTTCTGGATCTGGCTATTCGAGATGCGGTGAATAATCTTGTTTCCGGCATAGACAGTGGTGCATGGCGCCCAACTCACTAACCCACTTATTTGATGCAAGGGATGTCATGTTAACTATTCGAGCAAAATGTTTAACGGCATTGCTGATTTGTGCAGCGTTAAGTGGGTGCAATACCAGGCCAACAACGCTGTACCAGTGGCAGGGGTATCAAAGCAACGTCGATGCCTATTTTCGGGCCGACAAGCTGAGTCTGGATACACAAACGAAACTGATGGAAGATGATTTACAGAAGATTCGGGCCAGCGGGGGTGTTGTGCCACCGGGTTACTATGCACACTTGGGTTTGTTGTATGGTCAGCAGGGAAATCTGGATCAATTTGCCCAATACATGCAAGCTGAAAAGAAGCTATACCCTGAATCTCAATCATTCATGAATTTCCTGTTGCGAAATTTCAAAAAATAAGAAGCCTGCCATGAACTATAAAAATATTTTTAAAATACTGAGTTCAGCCCTTGTTTTGCTTGTAATAGTCGGGTGTGCCACCACAACACCGATCGATTACGCTGCATACAAGGAGAGCCGCCCGCGTTCTATTCTGGTTCTGCCTCCTTTAAACAATACACCTGAGGTGTCGGCATCCTACAGTGTGTTGTCTTATGTGACGCAGCCGCTTTCTGAAGCCGGTTATTATGTCATGCCTGTGACCTTGGTCGCGGAAGCTTTTAAAGAAAATGGTCTAACCCAGCCGGCGGATATGCATGCAACATCAGCCGACAAGTTGCGGCAAATATTTGGTGCAGATGCCGTTCTTTACCTCTCGATTACGCAATACGGAACCGTTTATCGTGTGATTAATAGTGTCTCGGTGGTTTCTGTTGAAGCAAAACTGGTGGATTTGAAAACCGGACAACAACTTTGGACGGGTTCGGCTTCTGCCTCCAGTGATGAGGGGCAAAGCCAACAACAAGGTGGTGTAGCTGGTTTGCTGCTTTCAGCCGTCGTTAAACAGGTGATGGGAACAGTTCTAAATCAAAGCCATCAGGTTGCAGGTGTTGCAACAACACGCTTATTGTCTGCGGGTTTGCCTAAGGGTGTGTTGTACGGCCCTCGTTCACCGAACTATGGCAAGGATTAAAGTGATAACGTTCTGATAGCGTACTTGTTACTGTTGGATGTGTTGTCCATTTTTCTTAAAGCTTGAAGGATTTGCGTGATAGTAAAGTCAAGCAAACAAGTCCTAAAATGGCGAAGATTGACTGCGTTGCAAGCATCTCACCCGTTATTGAAAATCCTTCCATTCCATGCAAATCCGTATAAATTTTAATGGCAAGTGGCAGCACGGCAATAGA
>DAIRVL010000279.1:0-1867 GCA_036802845.1 Pseudomonadales bacterium
GCCGGTGACTGAAGCAGTTATTACGGTGCCTGCTTATTTTAACGATTCCCAGCGTCAGGCAACCAAGGATGCGGGCCGTATTGCGGGTCTTGAAGTAAAACGAATTATCAATGAACCCACGGCTGCGGCACTTGCCTATGGCATGGATAAAAATCGTGGCGATAGTATTATTGCTGTGTACGACCTGGGTGGTGGCACGTTTGATATCTCTATTATTGAAATTGCCGATGTCGATGGCGAGCATCAATTCGAAGTATTGTCTACCAACGGTGACACCTTCCTCGGTGGCGAAGACTTTGACCTTAAATTAATTGAATATCTGGCGGACAGTTTCAAGAAAGATTCAGGAATCGATTTACACAATGATCCCCTAGCCTTGCAGCGTCTGAAGGAAGCGGCAGAAAAAGCCAAAATTGAGTTGTCATCAAGTCAGCAAACAGTGGTTAATTTGCCCTACATTACGGCAGATGCCAGCGGACCTAAACATCTTAATATCAAGATCACCCGTGCCAAGCTTGAATCGCTGGTAGAAGAGCTGGTGCTCAAAACGATGGATCCGTGTGCCAAGGCTTTAAAAGACGCCAATCTTTCTGCGAGTCAGATTAACGATATCATCTTGGTAGGTGGTCAAACACGTATGCCGATGGTGCAAGAAAAGGTGAAAGCCTTTTTTGGCAAGGAACCACGAAAAGATGTTAACCCCGATGAAGCCGTTGCGTTGGGCGCTGCGATTCAGGCAGGTGTATTGTCCGGTGACGTAAAAGACGTGTTATTGCTGGACGTAACACCGTTAACCTTGGGCATAGAAACCATGGGTGGTGTGATGACGCCCTTGATCGAACGCAATACCACGATTCCAACCAAGGCCTCGCAAGTGTTTTCTACGGCAGAAGATAATCAGACTGCCGTGACTGTGCATGTATTGCAGGGAGAACGTAAACAAGCCTCAGGTAACAAGTCTCTGGGACGTTTTGATTTGGCAGATATTCCACCGGCATCTCGTGGTATTCCACAAATAGAAGTTGCCTTTGATATTGATGCCAACGGCATTCTTAATGTATCAGCCAAAGACAAGGCAACCAATAAGCAGCAGTCTATTGTCATCAAAGCGTCTTCTGGCTTGTCTGATGCCGAAGTCGAAAAAATGATGCGTGATGCTGAAGCCAATGCTGAATCGGATAAGAAGTTTGCTGAGTTGGTAGAGGCGCGTAACCAGGCCGATGGTTTGATTCATGCGACACGTAAAACGTTGGCTGATGCGGGTGAAAAAGTATCCGCAGCAGAAAAAGACAGCATAGAAAAAGCGGTGGCTGCGCTGGAAGAAGCGATGAAAGGTGGCGATCTGGAAACGATTCGAGCAAAAACCAACGCGTTAACTGAAGCCACGTCGGGTCTTGCGCAGAAAATGTATGCTGAACAGGCAGAGCAAGAACAAACAGGACAAAAGGGTGAGCAGGCGCAGGCCAAAAAAACAGGCCAAGGCGATGTCGTGGATGCCGAGTTTGAAGAAGTGAAAGATTAAGCGTGTAATAGTTCAGTAATAAGTGGTTTTCAGGGAAGCGCAAACTAGTTTGCGCTTCCCTGTTTTTAGTATCAGACATTGATCAGACAGATAACGCCCATGTCAAAACGTGATTACTACGAAATATTAGGTGTGGCCAAAGGCGCATCTGAAGAAGAAATCAAAAAAGCCTATCGACGCTTGGCCATGAAGCACCATCCGGATCGTAATCCCGATGATGCTGATGCGGAAGTTAAGTTCAAAGAGGGCAAAGAGGCTTATGAAATATTAAGCGATGCCAATAAGCGCGCAGCTTATGACCAGTTTGGACATGCCGGAGTTGATCCAGGTGCAGGCGGTGGTTTT
>DAIRVL010000280.1:0-1866 GCA_036802845.1 Pseudomonadales bacterium
TTGAGACACATCGCGTAAATAAACTCCCAGAGAAGCCAGCCACCAACCAAATCCGAGAGCAAGAAAAAATATTGGTAGAAGTACCAATGGGAGCATTAAAACACTTATCTGAGGAACACCAAAAAAAATAAAGTAAAACAAAATCCAGACGCCTAAACTAATAACCAAATGGAAAAGCGAAGAACCTAATATCACCCACGGCAGTATTTCCAACGGAAAAACCACTTTCTTGACATAATTGACATTGGAAATTATCAATCCTGGAGCTCGATTTAAGCACTCCGAAAACAGATTAAAAACCATCAATCCTGAAAAAAGAATTAATGCAAACTCTGTTTTAGACTCCGAGCCACCCGGCCAGCGAGCCTTAAAAACGACGCTAAAGAAAAACGTATAGACAGCCAGCATTAGTACCGGGTTAAAGAAGGACCATAGAATGCCCAGAATAGAGCCCTTGTAACGCCCCATCACTTCACGTTTTATCAAACCCGTAACAAGGCTTCTGTTACGCCACAAACTTGCAAAAATGCTTATTGGCGAAATCGAGTGATGCTTCATAAAACGAAAAACTCCACATTGTAAAATAATTTGGTGACGACATCTTTAGCTGACAAATTTTACTTCTTCGCTGAGTTCTTGAACACTTCACTTTGCACCACACGCACCCATTTGCTTTGGTGTTGTTGACTTTGGGTGGTGCAGATCACATAACACATCTTTTGCGCTGCAACCATATCTGTATAACTCTCTACTTTTCCCAAAACTGCTTATTCATGCTCAAACATATATTCATTTTTTTCGGCCAATAGTTGGCGTAATAACCCGCCTTAAACGCTAAATATCTTGCGCAGGTTAATAGAGGCAAATAGAACAGTGCGCTTATCATGTGTCCTGACAAAAACAAAAACTTAAATTCAGACACAATATATTTATAACCCTCGTTTTCAGCTGCTTTAAAATTTGACAACAATTTTCTATTTATAAAATGCGAATATCCCGTATCAAAATAGCGGCTGAAATGCTGTTTAAGCGTGTAATTATGGGAGTGAAAAACCGTAGCATCAGCTTGATAACACACGGAGTAACCAGCGAGAATTGCATTGGCAGCAAACAATAAATCTTCACTCATAATTGACGGCGCATTAAATTGGCCCAGTGTATTAAATAAACGCCTGTCGTAAGCGGCAAAGCTGTTCGATGAGAATATTGTTTTTATACTGGGCTTATCGGCGTAATTTTTTATATTTTCATACTTACTTTGTGCGGGGTAGTTAAATAACCTGGAGTGCTCTGCAATTTTTGAAGCATTTTTTGCAGGCAGTTGTCGACCATAGGCAACAGCAACTTTTGGGTCGTCAAAGGCTTTAAGCAACATGGCAATGCTCTGTTTGTTTGCCAATACAGCGTCCTGAGTTAAAAACACCACATGCGTCACTTCGTTTTTTAAAAGTGCTACGCATTTGTTTCGCGTACCACCGTGGTCAAAATCACGGTTGTTTATTTTAACAATCTGCGCGTTGTGGGCTTCGGCAATTTTTAGTGTGTCGTCGACAGAGCCAGAATCTATAAGCAGCAATTGGACAGGCTTCAACTCTTGTTCGTCAATCGCTTGAAGAACTTCCCTAAATAGGGCTCCTGCGTTATAGGTGGGAATGGCAATGGCGTAATTCATGATGTTATAGCGTGCTCAATTCAATCATAGGGGCGTGTATTGGCGCAAGTGAGGCAATAGGTTAAACGCATATGCGCTGTATTCTTTATAAAGCAGCGAATTTTCACTGCAGGTTTTCACGTATAAAAAGGTAATAAATCACCCGTCCGGCTTTTTTGTGGCGGTGCATGTGCCACGTAGCTGGACTATTTTCA
>DAIRVL010000281.1:0-1859 GCA_036802845.1 Pseudomonadales bacterium
TGGCCAGCAATGAAGACATTCCCATTGCCTCAGACCAGCCCAAACAAATTTTCGAAGTAGAAGGAATCAATGACCGCCATCAACTGGCCAAACTGGAACGTATCTATCAACACCATCAGGCTGCAAAACTCATGGTAGCCGGTGTCACCTTGATGGATCCGGCACGTTTTGATTTACGCGGCAAGTTAAGCACGGGCACTGATGTGTGCATTGATATTAACGTCATCATTGAAGGGCATGTAACACTGGGCAATGGTGTGAGCATTGGTCCGAATTGTGTTATTAAAAATGCAACAATAGGCGATAACGTCCACATATATGCCAATTCATTGATTGAAGACAGCGTGATTGAAGCGGAATGTACCGTGGGCCCCTTTGCCCGTCTGCGCCCCAAAACCCATCTAAAACTGGGTGCCAAAGTGGGTAACTTTGTTGAAGTGAAAAAAAGCACGATTGGTGCGGGCAGTAAAGTGAACCATCTGAGTTACATTGGCGACACAACGATTGGCTCACACGCCAACATCGGCGCAGGCACCATCACCTGTAATTACGATGGTGTGAATAAATTCCGGACCGAAATTGCCGACGGCGCTTTTATTGGTTCCAACAGTTCATTGATCGCGCCGGTAAAAATAGGCAAAAATGCCACAGTGGGTGCCGGATCTGCTATTAATAAGGACGTACCGGATGGAACGCTCAGTGTCGCACGTGGCAAACAAGTCAACATTGACACCTGGCAGCGACCTGTTAAAAAGCCTTAAAACCTATTACAACTGACATTTTACAACTGACAAAGGAAAACGTTCTATGTGTGGCATTGTGGGCGCAGTGGCAGAGCGGGAGGTCGTCGCCATTTTATTGGAAGGATTACGGCGGCTTGAATACCGGGGTTATGATTCGGCCGGACTGGCAACACTGTTGCCTGAGCAGGACTGCGTTCAGCGCCGCCGAGCCCTTGGCAAAGTTGCCGAACTGGAACACACGATCAAAGCCGATCCCATCCATGGGCATATTGGCATTGCCCATACGCGCTGGGCAACCCACGGCGTACCCAGTGAGCGAAATGCGCATCCACACACCTCGGGTAATCAGCTGGCTGTAGTGCACAACGGCATTATCGAAAACTACGAAGCGCTCAGGGAAGAACTGCGCGCCAGTGGTTATGTGTTTAGCTCGGAAACCGATACCGAAGTGATTGTTCACTTGATCGAAAAAGAGTGGCAACAATGTAAAGACCTGTTAATTGCCGTGCAGCGCGCCGTGTTGCGTCTGGAAGGTGCATACGCACTGGGTGTGATTCATGCCAGTCAGCCCAATCGTTTGATCGCCGCCCGTGAAGGCAGCCCCCTGGTTATTGGTTTGGGCATTGGCGAAAACTTTATTGCATCCGATCAACTGGCCTTGTTTCCCGTGACCAACCGCTTTCAGTTTCTTGAAGAAGGTGACATTGCTGTTATTAAAAAAGACGAAATAGAAATTTTTAATCGACAGAACACCAAAGTACAAAGGCAAATTCATGAATTTGACGGCGCCCACGAACTGGCCGAAAAAGGTGAATACCGTCACTTCATGTTAAAAGAAATTTTCGAGCAATCACGAGCCATTCAAGCCACCCTCGATCAACGGGTTCTGGGGCAAGAAATATCACCGACCATGTTCCCCGAAGCCTGCAAAACCGTTTTCAAACAAATAGAACGTGTACAAATTGTGGCCTGTGGCACCAGTTACCATGCAGGTTGTGTGGCACGTTACTGGTTTGAACAACTCACCAGCCTGCCTTGCCATATCGAAGTCGCCAGTGAATTTCGTTACCGTAAAAAAAATGTGCAAGCCAATACACTGTTTATAACCGTGTCACA
>DAIRVL010000282.1:0-1857 GCA_036802845.1 Pseudomonadales bacterium
AACAATGAAGCTGCCCGTGGTGCAACAATAGACACGGAGCATCATTAACGTGCAATTTTTTTTAAACAAACACCGCGTCTGTGCAACAAAACATTGGGTCGCTCTATGCCTTTGCGGGTGGAGCGTTTCAATCGTGCACGCACTTGAACTGCCTGAAAATCAAAGTTCACTGGCCTATCACAGCTATTCTGGCAACAACACTTCGGTAGAGGGTTCGCGCCTTTCCATACGCCAAAGCCCGGATCCACACCTTTCTTTTGCTGCCGATTATCAGTACGACACGCTGTATGACAATTCGTTTGAAACTGCGGCCTCGGCCAAACCTTACCGCGAAACACAAGAGACACTGGCGCTTCACGGCGATTACTTACGCGAAGCGAGTTTGATAAAAGTATCCGTATCGGGCAGCAGCAAACCCGACTATGAGGCCACCCGTTTAAGCCTTGATATGTTTCAGGAAGGCGACAGTGGACTCAACACAGTCTCCATGGGTTACTCGCGGGGCTGGGACACACTTGAGCCTTATGGCAGTGATCTGCGCGAAGATATTGACCATCACAATGTGCGTTTTGGCCTGGCGCAGGTATTAAGCCGACGCTGGACCAGTCAGTTTAATTATGAATTCAGCAGCGACGCCGGCGGCGCACTCGGCAATCCTTACATCAGCGCTTTGCTCAACGGCGCACCCATTATCGCCACCTATCCATCCACACGTAACAGCCACGCTTTTTCAGTTGCTTTGCTTCAGTATATCAACCGTCAAACAGTGGCCACGGTGCATTACCGCTATTTTATGGATGACTGGGACATCCATGCCCACACCCTGACCCTGAATTACGCGGCACCGTTAAGAAATCCATTCTGGCATCTCGACTCGCATCTGCGTTTTCATCGTCAAGATGAAGCATCGTTTTATGCCAACAATGCTACAACCGCGAGCACCTATCTTACGCATGATAAAAATCTCAGCCGTTTTAATGACATTGAGCTGGGCATGAATGCCCGCCTCGACTTGAGTCACTGGTTTACGCCCTATGCCGAAAAAGTTTACGGTCATCTGGCTTATGCCATGATTTTTTATGATTTTGATAATTACAGCCAAATTGGCAATGATGAAAAACTTTTCAGTTTCAAGGCCAATGTCTTGCAGTGTTACATTACTGTAACATACTGAGCTCTGCCGCACTGGCATACTGGCCTGACCACCCACAAGAACAAAAAACCACAAGACCCGCGCATGCCTCGAATTACTCACTCACGTCCGTTTTACCCTTTTTCCCTGTTCATCGTTTTTGTTCTGTTAGGGCTGTTAACACATAGCGTGCCCTTGCTGGCTGCGGATTCGACACCTTCGTCTGATCAACCCGCACTGCAGAATGACCTTGAGCTGGCTCAGAAAAAGCTGATTGAAATCAACCGCGACTTGCAACAGCTGGAAACAGACTTGTTGTTTCCCAATGGCACCCAGCTTGCTCTTTTTCTAACGACAAAAGCACCCTCGCTTTTTGCACTCGACAGCGTCAAGGTGATTCTCGACGACTCAAAAGTCGCTTCTCATCTGTACACCGACCGGGAACTCGATGCGTTAACACGTGGCGCAAGCCACAATCTCTATAACGGCAGTTTATCGCAAGGTAAACACCATCTTTTGATGACCTTCATTGGTCGCGGCCCGGACGGTCGCCCCTACCGCAAAGCCGCTGAACTCGACTTTAAGAAATCCACAGGCACCCTCTATGTTGAACTGATCATTGACGCGGATTCAAACAAAAAACAACCCACTTTCCTCTACCATGTCTGGCCCTAGGACGTGCGTTTGATGCGGGTCACCATTTTGTCCGGGCATTGTTTTTTTGC
>DAIRVL010000283.1:0-1856 GCA_036802845.1 Pseudomonadales bacterium
GCCGCAGGAAAACGGCGATGTCGGCCGGTGTGATTTTTCTTTTGCCACCGAAAAGCGGTTTCGATTTTTTACGCACCGTGCTAACCAATACACCCTGTGTGCGCAAGAGCGTTTTAGCCTGAGGCAGCGATGAGGCAACAATTTCACCTTTAATTTTGTTGCCGCTTTTATCTTTGCCCTGCCAGATAAACGTCGGTGGCTGGGCTGTTTTGTTTGCACTTGCACTTACTGTTGCCATAATTAATGACCTGTTGTTACACGATTAATTTCCGCCAAACTCGTCACGCCCGCTTTCACCTTTTTAAGACCGGATTGCCTTAAATTGGCGAAACCTTCTTTTCTGGCCTGGTCTGCAATTTTAATAGCGTCACCATCTTCCATAATAATGCGCGCAATGTTGTCGGTGATTTTGACCACTTCATAAATACCTACGCGGCCTTTATAGCCATCACCGCAGATAGGACAGCCTTTGGGGCCATAAATGGTCAGGCTTGGAATTTCGTCCTCGGAAAAACCCAATTCAAGCAATGATTCTTTGGGCACATCAATCACCTGTTTGCATTCTTTGCACAAACGACGCGCCAAACGTTGCGCAATAATCAGCGATACAGAGGTGGCGATATTAAACGAGGGAATACCCATGTTACGCAAACGGGTTAAGGTTTCAGGCGCGCTATTGGTATGCAAGGTGGATAAAACCAGGTGACCTGTTTGTGCTGCTTTTACCGCAATTTCGGCCGTTTCAAGGTCACGAATCTCACCCACCATGACCACATCAGGGTCCTGACGTAAAAATGCACGTAAAGCCGTGCTGAAACTCAGCCCCACTTTAGCGTTAACGCCGACCTGGTTCACGCCTTCCAGATTAATTTCAACCGGATCTTCTGCGGTGGAAATATTTCGCTCTTCGGTATTGAGAATATTCAAACCGGTATACAAGGACACGGTTTTACCACTGCCCGTGGGGCCGGTGACCAGAATCATGCCTTGCGGTCGTGACAGTGCTTCCATATACAAGGCTTTTTGATCATCTTCATAACCTAATGCATCAATGCCAAGTTTGGCACTGTCGGCATCGAGAATACGCAATACCACTTTTTCGCCCCAGATAGTGGGCAAGGTGTTGACACGAAAATCAATGGCGCGCGATTTTGACAGTTTAAGTTTAATGCGCCCGTCTTGCGGTAGACGGCGCTCGGAAATATCCATTTGCGACATGACTTTTAAACGCGCCGAAAGTCTGGGCGCAAGATTTTTCGGCGGACTGGCCACTTCTTTTAAAATACCATCGGCGCGCAAACGCACCCGGTAGCGTTTTTCATAAGGTTCAAAGTGAATGTCCGACGCGCCCAGTTTTATGGCATCAAGCAGTATCTTGTTAACAAAACGCACAATAGGCGCATCATCACTGCCTTCGGTTTTGTCATCGTCAGTAACAATCTCGCCGCCTTCCATGTCGAGGTTTTCAAGGTCGGCGTCGTTAAACTCATCCATGGCGGTTTCTTGTTTGCTCAACAAGCGCTCAATGGCATCACTGAGTTTATCTTCTTCAGCGAGAATAGATTCCGTGCTAATGCCGGTCTGGAATTTTATTTCATCCAGAGCCTGCAAATTGGTGGGGTCGGATACAGCAACAAATAAACGATTACCGCGATGGAATAAAGGCAGCACTCGGTGCTTGAGAATAAGATTCTGCTTAACCAGTGTTAAAGGAATGACATCGGTGTCAATCACCGCCAGGTCCATCAATGGTACGCCGAATTCATCTGAGGCGGCCGAAGCAATATCAATGGCTTTGATTTTTTTACTTTGTACAAGGTATGTAACAAAGGGTATTTTTTGTTTATAGCTATCCT
>DAIRVL010000284.1:0-1849 GCA_036802845.1 Pseudomonadales bacterium
CCTAAAAAAATACCGCAGCCGCAGACTTTTGTGATTAATTCTGAGCAATTGTTCGGCATGCACGCAAATGCAGACGACGAAATAGATCTACGAGAGCTATGGAATGTGATATGGCAAGGCAAGTGGATTATATTCGCGAGCACGGCACTCTTCGCTATTATTGCAGTTATTTTTTCGCTTAATTTACCCAACATCTACAAATCAAGTGCCACGTTAATTCCAACCACCAGCGACGAACAAAACGGTGCGGGTGCACTTGCTTCCCGCTTTGGTGGCTTAGCTTCTATGGCAGGTATCAGTTTGGGTGGCAGTAGCGTTGATAAAACAAAAATTGCCATTGAAACACTTAAATCACGTGAGTTTCTAAGTGAATTTATAAAACGGCATGAATTAAAAACCCAGTTACTTGCAGTGAAAGCCTGGAATGCCGCAAATAATACGCTCATTTTTAACGATGACATCTATAATGCAAATACAAAAGTGTGGACGTGGAAAACAAAAAGTCAGTGGAAAAAAGACCCCTTACCAACCGATCAAGAAGCCGTTGAAGAATTATTAAAAAATATCACGGTTAATCTCGATGAAAAAAGCAGTTTGGTAACTATTTCTGCAACGCATTTTTCCCCCTTTATTGCGCAGCAATGGGTGCAATGGCTTATAGATGATATTAATCAACACATGCGTCAACAAGATATTTCCGATGCAAAAAAGAGTATTGAATACCTCAGCAATAAGTTAGAAGAAACCTCAGTTGCTGAAATGCAGAAAATATTCTATGAATTAATAGAGCAGCAAACAAAAACCAAAATGCTTGCTGAAATCCGTGATCAATATGTATTAAAAATAATTGACCCGCCCACAGTGCCAGAGAAAAAAGACCAACCAAAAAGGGCGCTTATTTGTATTATGGCTACTTTATCAGGGAGCGTCCTTGGAATTTTTTTAGCATTCTTAATGCACATGAGGAAAAAAATTTAAAATAAGGATATTAAATAGTGGCTTAAGAAATAATTTATCAGCGCAATTTTAGCTTATTTTGCGCCTATGTTATTAAGGCTAAGCGTTCTTAAGCTCAAGTATTTAGCAAACTGAGTATTTTACTATGAGCCATGGCACTGTTCTGCATCTGTTTGGCTGGGATAAAAAATTTGTATTGCCATTCAGAAATTTTATCCACAAACATTTTACGGATGACTGCCATAAATTTATTATTTATGGCAGTGTCGAAGAGAGTGAAGTGCCTTCTTCTACGGATACGGTAGTTTACAAAAGCTTATTAAAAAATATTTTTGTGCTTTCAATGCAAATGCATAAAGCAGAAAAAATCATTCTCCATGGAATGTTTAATAGCCGTCTTTTTTATATTTTGTTAATACAGCCCTGGGTGCTTAAGAAATGTTACTGGGTTATTTGGGGGGGGGATTTATATGTTCACGAAGCGTCTGTAAAAGATTGGCGTTGGCGTAAGAATGATTTTTTTCGCCATCAGGTTATTAAACGTTTGGGGCACTTTGTTACTCAAGTTTCTGGCGACTACGAACTTGCAAAATCATGGTACGGTGCCAGAGGTCAATATCATGAATGTTTTATGTACCCAAGTAATCTTTATAAAAAATACGAAATAACGCCAAAAGACCATAAAACAATCAACATACAAATCGGTAATTCGGCCGATCCAACGAATAATCATATTGACGCACTGGAAAAACTATTAATTCATAAAGATAAAAACATAAAAATATTTGTACCACTGTCATATGGATCACGAGATCATGCGACAAAGGTCATTGAATTTGGTGAAATGGAATTTGGTGACATGTTTCAACCGATGAGTGATTTTATGCCTTTT
>DAIRVL010000285.1:0-1837 GCA_036802845.1 Pseudomonadales bacterium
AAAGAATGAACCCGACAACAAGATCAAACGATTACAAATAGCATCCTGACTACAACGCCATAAATAAAAAACCAACTATAGGAGTTAACAATGTCAAATTGCACTAAAGTTCTTTTGGCCATCAGCACAGCACTCACCTGCTCGCCTATGATTGTAAATGCCAAAACATTTACCGAGTCCCTCAGCACGGGCAAAGCTTATGTCAACGAACGATTACGCTTTGAATCGGTCGACGATGAGGCCTTTGCCCATGAAGCCGAAGCCATGACAATCCGTTCACGCGTGGGCTACGAAACAGCCCCCTATGCGGGTTTCACTGCACTGATTGAAATGGAAGATATTCATGCCTTGGGCGGCATGAATGCTTATCAATTGCCCGCCCCCCCTGTTCCTGCTGCAACAGGCGATGCGGTGATTGCAGACCCTGAGCTCACCGAACTGAATCGCGTCCAGCTGCGTTATCGCGGTGTGCCGCGACTGGATCTGATTCTGGGCAGGCAACGTCTGATGCTCGATAACCAGCGATTCATAGGTAACGTGGGTTTTCGCCAGGATGAACAAACCTTTGATGCCTTCAGCGCATTGTATAACGGCATTCCTAACTGGATTTTTAATTACGCTTTCGTGGATGGCGTAAACGGCATTACTGAAGTATTCAATGCTGATGTGAATGATCAGTTATTCAATATCGCCTATACCGGTTTTGTACTGGGAAAAATAAGCGCTTACAGTTATCAACTAAAAAATGAAGAAAGCAACCTGACACTTTTAAATCCCGGTTTACGTTATGACAGTAACGACAGTATGGGACTGCGTTTTGATGGGGGCTACATTCTGCCAGTTACTGTACCGCTGCGCGCAAGTTATCGTGCCGAATACGCACAGCAAAATGTCAAACTACGCACGGGAGAAGAATACGATACCGATTACATGCTACTTGAAGCGGGCATCACCTGGACCTTGAGTGGTGGGGCCTATGCGCTAACGCCGATGATAGGCGATGAGATTCTAGGCGCTGATGAAAGTAGACGCGCAGGCCCTAATGTCGACACCGGGCTGTACGCATTTCAAACCCCTTACGCCACAAAGCACGCCTTTAATGGCTGGGTTGATCAATTTCTGGTAACCCCTAATCAAGGACTGGATGATCGTTACGTGTCTCTGGCCTTTGATCTGAATGCCTACACCACCAAAGTATTAGTGGCTTATCACGATTATCAATCTGATGTTGATTCAGGCGTATTGCATGACAAAATTGATTTTGGCTCTGAGACCAACATTCAAATCATGAAAACCTTGGGGCCCAACTGGACAATAGGCGCAAAATACGGACAGTTTAAGCAAGCCAATTCCGCTAACGTTGCTGTATCAGGAAAAAAAGACGCCGACAAAGTATGGGCATGGGCAGAGCTTAACTTCTAATTAACTTGGCATATCGTTCACGACGAAAAATTGTATTTGTTAGAAACGAGCTGCACTGCGATCAACGCATGCAGTTCCACTGCCAGCGTTTACTATTATTCCTATCTGATATTGCAAATTATTTATGAAACGAATAAAACCACTTCGATTATTAATGAAGTAATTAGGCGAATATTTAAGTGCCAAATATACGGTGATTTCTCGCAAAAAGATGTGTCTGTATACAATAATTTTCTCCCACTTGAAAATTATAAACTCTACAATACGCGAGTACTTTTTTTGCCGTTCATTCACCACGCTTAATTAAAAAAGGAGTGTCATTATGAGTATCGCAGCAGGCGGTGTTCAAAAGAACATCAAAAACAGAAGTCTGTCTAACAGATTTTTCTACCCCGTAGGAGAAGATGGTGTTCCA
>DAIRVL010000286.1:0-1835 GCA_036802845.1 Pseudomonadales bacterium
CATTTCACCGCGTTTTTTTGCAATAAAATCGTCAATGCTACAAATAAATTTTGCCGGATTGCCGGTAACCACCTGCCCATCGGGGATATCTTTAGACACAACGCTGCCCGCACCAATAATGACATCATTGCCAATACGCACACCCGGCAAAATAATAGAACTCGCGCCAATAAACACCCTGTTACCAATGCTGACCTTGCCGATTCGTGTGTAATTTAAATGAATTTTTGTACTGGCATCATGTGCCAGAATATGCACCCGTGGTGCAAGTGTTACATCGTCACCGATTTGAATATGCCAGGCATGAGCGCTATCAATAATGACATCTTCCATCATGTTGAAATTTCGCCCGACAATCAGCCCCCTTTTAACCAAACGTTCGATGGGTTTGGGGGTTAGATAAAGGTTTACCCAACGTAAACATTTTTTCACGATGACTTTTAGAAACATAATATCTAATTCGAAGTTTACTTAAACAAAGGTCTGTTAAATCAGTTATATAACTTTGTTATTTGGACAATACTATTCAAACCTTGAAAGAGCGTCTTCAAATTTTCTGTGATTTACATCCCAATTACAGAGTAATTCTGCTTTGAGCTCGCCCACTTGTTTTTGTGCATTTGCACCGGTAGTTAATAAAGTACGTATAGCGTCAACAAGAGCGATTTTATTTGCCTTGGAGTAGACAATCCCTTTATTAAAATAATTGCGAATAACCTCGGTGTCTGAAAGAATCATCGGCTTTTCCAACGCCACGCCTTCGTAGGCACCGCAATTGAGGCAATTTTCACGGGTGGTTAATACGATCAAGGCATCGGAAGATTGCAGCAAATCAAGATAATCCGCTTCACTTAAAAAACCTGTGAGCACAATGTTGGCAGGCAAGTTCAGAGTTTTAACCCAGCTTGGTGGACGGCCGGTGATATACAGCGTTAACACATCGCCTAATTCCCGGGCCGCCTCTATAAGCTCACGTGTGGGTTCATCGTTGGCCCAGGTACAAACATAGGTTAACGCAGCTTTGGTTTTTGCACGGTGTTTATGCGCAGGGTCAGGCAATAAATCAGGTAAAGGATCAGGCAATACAAACGGCCGCCCCTTTTTATTAATCACCACCAATGCCAAGGGTGCATTGGTAACTAGGGTTATATCGGCAAAACGAATCACAAACGATGCAATGAAATTAAGCAAAACACTTCTGCCTTCTGCGGGATACAGCCCGGCATTATGGGCATCAACAATAAGGCGGTATGAAAAAAAGGGCCGATTTAAAACGGCCCATAAGGCAAGTACCAGTGATGGATTTTGCACAAAAAGCAGGCGCGGTTTTTCGTTGATCAAAACCTGATACGATTTAACGATTAACTCCGCGTAACGGGCCAGCCCCCTTTTTTTTGATATCAGCTCATACAGCGTGGCATCAAGTTTTTTACTGAGAGTACGGTTGCGACGCTGCACCTCCCAAGTTAGCCAAATCCTCGATGCCATTGCTTTCCTTTTTATAAATACGCAGCAAAAAAATCAGTTAATAAAATCCAGCGGTAAAGGGCTGGCAGTCACCGTGCGAGCCACGCCCACCCGGTCAATTCGTGCGCCCATATCCAGGCCATCACTGGCCTTTTTATAACCAGGGCTGGTGGAGCTTAAAGCGAAGTCGGAAATTTTGCTCGGTGCACTGCCGCCCACAAAAACAGGTGCACCTTGTAAGGATTTAGCATCCATTTGCGAGGCTTGTTGCCAACTGCTGAGTGTGGAATAGCTAACCCTGTTCGCTGAAACTGCCACTGTTTGCGGGAGAAGATTGTAATTGCTCGTGGTGTTATGTGGCAAATCAG
>DAIRVL010000287.1:0-1823 GCA_036802845.1 Pseudomonadales bacterium
CCAGGTTCATCAGAATAATACCGAATGGTGCAGAGTCTTGGGGCATTTCGAGTAGGCGTCCAGTTTAAACAAGTAAAAAAAGAGAGCGCTAGTGGCGTGAATCATAACTATCAAAACATAAAATGGCGTCTTTTTCTGCATGGCGGCCTTGCTCGTCGTCGCCATCGTCCGGGCTATGTCGCCTTCGCGCGTCTTGCCCTGCGAAAAAATCCACCCGTTTTATCTTGTTCCACTCTTTATGATTCGCGCCACTAGGGTAGAGCGCTTGGAAAAAAACTCAAGTATTCATTTTGGCTTGGTTTTTAGTGTAGGGGAATGTCGCTATAATCCTTGGTTCATGTTCATGCGTGGGCGCCCCAATCACAGCACGCCTATACGTAGTTAACCTTTTTGCCAATAGTTATAAAACAGGGTTCGGTAATGAAAAGCAAAGAAATTCGTTCTGCCTTTTTGTCTTATTTTGAACGCCATGGACACACCATTGAGCCCAGCAGTTCGCTGATACCGGGCAACGATCCAACCTTGTTGTTTACCAATTCGGGCATGGTGCAGTTCAAGGATGTGTTTTTGGGGCAGGACAAACGACCCTACACGCGTGCAAGCACTGCACAACGCTGCGTGCGGGCGGGGGGCAAGCACAATGATCTGGAAAACGTCGGTTATACCGCTCGACACCATACCTTTTTTGAGATGCTGGGTAATTTCAGTTTTGGGGATTATTTCAAGCGCGAAGCCATCCGTCTGGCGTGGAATTTTCTAACAGAAGAGCTCAAGTTGCCCGCAGAGCGTTTGTGGGTCACGGTCTATAAAGATGACGATGAAGCCGCAGATATCTGGTTAAACGAAATCGGTGTCAGTGCCGAACGTTTTTCCCGTTTGGGCGAAAAAGACAATTTCTGGTCGATGGGGGACACCGGCCCTTGTGGACCCTGCTCCGAATTATTTTACGACCATGGTGCCGACGTTGCGGGCGGCCCTCCGGGTTCGGCCGATGCTGACGGTGATCGTTATATCGAAATCTGGAACCTGGTGTTTATGCAGTTTGAACGGCAGGCCTCGGGTGAGTTGCTGCCTCTGCCCAAACCGTCGGTTGATACTGGCATGGGGCTGGAACGTATTGCAGCGGTGATGCAAGGCGTTCACAGCAATTATGAAATTGATTTGTTCCAAAGTCTGCTTGCCGCTGTAGCACAGGCAACGGGCCATGTACTCGACGAACATCCGTCCTTGCGCGTCATTGCCGATCATATTCGTTCAGCCGCGTTTCTGGTGGCCGATGGGGTGATTCCTTCCAATGAAGGCCGGGGTTATGTGTTGCGACGAATCATTCGGCGCGCCTTACGTCATGGGCATAAATTAGGGCAAAGCCAGCCCTTCTTTTACACCTTGGTGGCACCCTTGGTTGTTGAGATGGGTGAGGCTTATCCGGCCTTAAAAAGCGCCCAGGTGGCTATAGAAAAAATCATTCTTAATGAAGAAGAGCAGTTTGCGAAAACGCTTGATGCCGGCATGAAAATACTCAATCAGGATCTGGAGCAGCTCAAGGATCACACCATTCCTGGTGATGTGGTGTTTAAGCTCTACGATACCTACGGTTTTCCTGTGGATCTGACGGCCGATGTGGCGCGCGAGAAAAACCTCAAGATTGATCTGGAAGGCTTTGAGCAGGCAATGAACCAGCAGCGTGAGCGCGCGCGCGCGGTCAAACATTTTGCCGCTGATTATAACAGCGCTATCGCACTTGAAGGCCGCACGGCATTTTGCGGTTATGAAGGCACGCAGGGGCGCGGCGTAGTGAAGCAGCTCCTTGTGGTCGGTGAGTC
>DAIRVL010000288.1:0-1813 GCA_036802845.1 Pseudomonadales bacterium
AACTGGCTTCTTGTTCCTCTGTCACCATAAAAGGATCGGTTAACAACAACTGCTTAAACAGTGGCGGATTTTCAGCGGCAAGAATAATGGTCATACAGCCGCCGTAACTATGCCCCATGCCAATAATGTTGTCATAACGTTGGGTAAGTGAGTGCTGATTTATCACCTCGCGAGCACGATCAACCGTTGCGCGCCAACCATGAAAGGCGTCTTTGCCGCAATCCGAATCGCCATGTCCCTGATAGTCATGCCAGAAAATATCGTAGTTTTCGGCCAGTTTACTTAAAAAAGGCCAGTAAATCTTACAACCAAAGGCTGTGCCGGGCATAAAATGAATCAGGTTTTTTCTGCCCTGATTCAAATGTCCACCGCGTAGCGTCAGATCATCGTTGATGGCATAGGCCCAAGGCGTGGCCGCATCCAGAAGCGCGCATTTAAAGTCTGTATTCATGGTATTTGTCATCAGATTTGTGTGAAAACTCAGTTCTCGTGCGGCAGGTTTTCATTATTTTCGTGTTCATCCAGATCAAGATCAAGTTCAACATCCTCAAGCACGGAAGATGGCAGCTCGCGTTTGACTCTTACACCCAATTCAACAAATTTCTGGGCCTGGCTGAGCAGGTTACCTCGCCCGGTTTTTAGCGAACTCCAAGTGTTATCATAAGTGGTGCGCACGGTATTTAACTGATCACCCAGTTTTTCCATATTCTCTACGAGAATGCGGAATTTATCATACACTTTGCCGGCATGATCAGCGAGTTTGCGGGCATTCTGGTTCTGACGTTCAATGGACCACAAATTACCTATCGTTCTTAACGTAGCCAGTAAAGTGGTGGGCGTGACCACAACAACACGCTGTTCAAACGCATCGCTAAATAGTTGATCATCGACCTGAAATGCTAATGCAAAAGCCGACTCGATCGGCAAGAACATCAATACAAAATCTGGCGTATCAACCCCTTTTAACTGATGATAAGCCTTATCACCCAGACCGCGTATATGAGAACGGATACTCGATACATGTGCTTTAATGGCGCTTTCTTTTTCTGCGTCTGATTGGGCAGCAATATAACGCGCGTAATCTTTCAGAGACACCTTGCTATCGATCACCACGTGTTTGCCCTCAGGCAAATTAATGATGAAATCAGGACGCTGCGTTTTTCCATCTTCTTTAATACTGTGCTCACGCAAATAATCCCGACCCTTTTGTAATCCGGATTGGGACAGAATCATATCCAGTTGCAATTCGCCCCATGCGCCCTGAATTTTATTATTGCCTTTGAGTGCATCGGTGAGATTGGCCGCTTCCTCGGTAATTTTCTGATTAAGTAGATACAAACGCTCAATTTCTGTTTTTAGCGATGCCCGTTCTTTGCCTTCATTGTTATACACGTCATCGATTTTTTTATGAAAACCTTCCAGCTGGGTTTTTAAGGGATTGAGGATATTTCCCAGACTTTCCTGACTATCAAGACTGAATTTACGGCGTTTGTCTTCAAAAATCTGATTCGCCAGATGTTCAAATTCGAGTTTCAGTTGTTCCTTGTTTTTCTCCAGCAGCAGGATTTTTTCTTCATGGAAACTGAGCATGTTTGCCCGTGTTTCCTCCATGGTCGCAAGTTTCACGTCCAGCTCATGTTTTTTGAGGGTGAGATTTTTCAGCTCTTGCTCCAGACCCTGAGCTGTCTGTTGGACTTGCATCAGCTGCAAACTCAGAGATTCAAGCTGTTGCTGTTTCGATTCATTTTCTTCGTGGAGCAGTTGAACATGTTTGCTATGATAACTGCGACTGAAAAAATGAATCACTACACTG
>DAIRVL010000289.1:0-1774 GCA_036802845.1 Pseudomonadales bacterium
GGACACTTTGTTGAGAGATTCATATTCAATCGGTGAGCAACAGTTATTGGCTGTATGCAACCGATCCTGGTTGTAATACTTGATATACGTCTCTACATCGTGCGCCATATCATCGCGCTGCAAATAAAACATATTCAGTAGCCATTCGTTCTTTAAACTGCCAAAAAAGCGCTCAACAACGGCATTGTCCCAACACGCACCCTTACCACTCATGGACGGCGTAATCTTGTGCTGCTTCAACAAGCCTTGAAACGCTTGGCTGGTATATTGTGAACCGCGGTCACTGTGAAACAGTAAATCATGTCGTGGTTGCCGTAAATGAATGGCCATGTTTAAAGCACGATTCACTAAATCCACGGTCATGTGTTTATTCATGGCCCAGCCGATAATCCGGCGTGAATACAAATCCATCACAATAGCCAAATACATCCAGCCTTCCGCTGTGCGTAAATACGTGACATCACCCGCCCACACTTGATTCATTCGCTGCGGATCAAACTGCTGATCCAAAATATTATCCGCTACTAATCGCCCTGGCCTTTGTTGCGTGGTGACTTTATAGGCGCGGCGCTGAATGACCTTTAAATGAAGCCTTTTCATTAGCCTACGCACTTTGTACCGACCCACCACAAAACCTTCCATGCGTAAATTTTTCATCAGCATCCGCGAACCTAAACTGCCGCGACTTTGCACAAATAATGCTTTGCAACGTCGGTATAAATGCAGTTCCTGTTCCGTGATAATGTGGCCCGCTTGCTTCAGCCAATCATAATAGGCCGATGGGCTTAGCTTCAGTATCTGACACAGCAAGCGCACCGGGTAATGCCGTCTATTCGCCTTAATAAAATGAAATTTTACTTCATTTCTTTCGCGAAAAATGTCGACGCTTTTTTTAAAATCTCTTTTTCCATACGCAGGGTTTTATTCTCCCTGCGCAACGCTAATAGCTCTTGGCGCTCATCAACAGATAATGATGCGCCATTGTCACGATCCTCCGCTTCTTGTTTCCAGCGGTACAGTACATTAGCCCGCACACCCAAGGCTGACGAGGCTTCCGTCACGCTATACCCCTGTTCCTTTATCAACGCCAACGCCTCGCTTTTGAACGCGGGACTATAGGTTCTGGCCTGCCGTTTGGTTTGCATAAACACCTCGAGAGTTAACACTATTGTCTCTCATCAAGGTGTCCGGTTCCGTTAGACCAGAACACCTTGCTGGTTTTCCTGTTCGCTCCCCCGCTTGCCCGAGAACGCCTCATTGATCGCCGTCAGCGCCTGCTTCTTCCACGTGTTGATCTGGGTGGCAGGAATACCATACGCGGCGGTTAGCTCATTTTAATGCGGGATTATGATCCGGGTACGTATCTGCAATCTGATCCGACAGGCTTGGATAGGGGGCTTGCATATCTGTACGCGCACGCTGATCCTTTGCTTTATATCGATCCGTTCAGGCTTCGTACCGAAATCACGATATGGCACCCGGTTGGCTGGGGCGGTTCATCTTTCGGCCATGTTTCTACTGATGCGAAATTGTTCTGCCAGAAAATATTAACGTAACATGCCATAATCCATGCGAATGCGTTATGTGAAATAGTTCGCTTGTGTGAGCAGTTTTACGATGGGCGTCCGGTTTGACAGGCTTTGATTTCTTTGTGTAGCCTTCTTCACTGTGCTAACAGCCTGCGAAATACATCTTTCAAGGGATGCAAGGTTAAAACGCCTGATTCTTTTGCAGCGATTAATTTAATAACTTGTCTGGAAGGTAATAATGGAAG
>DAIRVL010000290.1:0-1746 GCA_036802845.1 Pseudomonadales bacterium
CGTAGCCGACATGCCAAAAGTGCCGGCTGGATCAAAGGCATCGGACTGGGCAATCAGTTTTTCATAAGACAACATGCCTTCGGGGGCCTTATCACCAAGCACGATCAAGTGTTTTACCGTGGTGAACTGGTCTTTAACACTGTTGACTGCATCAACAAAGCTGGAATCAAGAACCAGAGCCGTGGCTTCTGATTTATTAATACAGGCTGCCAGTTCATGTGGCTTGAGGTGCCAGTTAAGCATGGGCATGCTGCGTCCGCTCACGGCAGTGGCAAACATCACTTCAAACCATTCAGGACAATTTGGCAATAATTCAGCCACGCGTTCATTCTGATTAATGCCCAAGGTACTGAAGGCATTGGCCAAACGAAAAGTGCGATTTTTGAATTCAGCAAAGGTGATGCGCTGGTTATCGCACACAATAGCTTCACGCTTGTCCAAGGCATCCCAAAAAGAAGAGAAAAAAGCCTGTCCGGTATTTTGTCCCTTTACCTTGCTGCGATAGAGGGTGTTAAAAATGGTAACGATCCCGTTTTTAAATCCAAGCTGTTTGCCCAAAGCCCAAAACGCACCCCGGGTTTGTTTCATTTTCAACACTTCGATTTTACTGGTCATGGACTTCTGGCTCCTACGCTCTTTTATTATTGGTCTGATTAAAAAAGGCTGGTTAAAACACCCGATTGTAATAAAGTCGTCACACACTCGACTGGGCTGTTATAGTGCCCGGTTTTAATGAAAGGTCAAGTCCTTTGCCGGATCATCCTGGCCATGCATTTATTCCTGCGATTCGTTTCCATCATTATTCAGGCATCCTATAATTCATTTTTTCGTACACTTTTCTGGAGCAATAAAATGACCGCACGCAATACGTCAAAACGCATTCTAGGCGGCCTTGTGCTGTCTTCTCTTTTTATTAATAGCGGGTGCATGACCTATGACCCCTACAGCGGCGATAAAAAAGTAAGCAATGCCACCAAAGGTGCGGCCATTGGTGCAGGGGTTGCTGCTCTCGGCGCCTACGCGGCCAACCGAAAGGACGGCGCGCACAACCGGAATTCACGCATGCTGAAAACGGCCACGGCCGCCGCTGCCGTGGGAGGCGGGGTAGGTTATTACATGGATAGACAGGAAGCCAAACTCAGGGAGCAACTGGCAAACACGGGGGTTCAGGTCAAACGTGATGGCAACGAACTGGTGCTCGTCATGCCCAACAATATTACCTTTGAAGTCAACAGCAGCCAGATACTGCCCAGCTTCCAGAATGTGTTGCACTCGGTAGCGTTAACACTCAAAGAATATAAAGACACCCGCATTGATATTTCCGGTTACACCGACAGCAGCGGCGCAGAAAACTATAACCAGCTTCTGTCCCAACAACGGGCCCAGTCTGTGGCCAACATACTCATGAGTGAAAGCATTCCAGCAAACCGTCTGGTCATTCAGGGTTATGGCGAAACCTATCCCATTGCAGATAACAAAACCGAGGCCGGCAAAGCAGCCAATCGACGCGTTGAGCTTAAATTGATTCCTAACGGCTAGAAAACCTTCCTTTGACAGACCCTGCAGTGAAGTTTTTCATGCAGGGTGATCTCCCTAATTGTCGGAGAGTAATAAAGTTTCATACTGAATCGAAATCAAGCTTTATTGAAGATAAAGACAGTGTCGGGCGAATTCGGATAAGAAGTGCAATTAGCTAGAAGAGGTTAGCTGGTAGAATTAACAGCCAACCTCCGCCAAGAGAATTGT
>DAIRVL010000291.1:0-1745 GCA_036802845.1 Pseudomonadales bacterium
CTTTATCTACCATAAATCAAAGACCTGACCCTTTAGTGGCATACTGCCGTTCCTATTGTTCTATTTCCTGCCTGAACTTCAAAAATGGATGCGGCTCTATTGTTGTACATTTATGTCACTTTTCATACGGGTTCTACCCCGTTTTATTTCCACTCACCTTCACCCTCTTCTGGGCCGATAAATGTTTAAACACCCTCAACTTGGATTGATTTCTTTGCCTCAGTTAATGCGGCAGTTTCAGTTTCAACTGTTTTATCCCAAACAGTTGAGTTATTAAATTCCCGCGCAAGAGCATAAAGACTGGTACATAAAGCAAGAAAGTTTGAAGCTAAAGCAGGGTACGATGAAATTAATAGGTTATGCCCAACCCAACAAAACAAACAACACAACAGAAACAGACGAAGGTGCTTGGTGTTAACTTGCAAATTACCTATACAATAAAATACGAGCGCAAAAGTTGAAAAAACAGAGGGCAGTCCATGCCACGTAAACCAAGAGACCAAAGGAATTAACAGGAGCGAAAATAAATAAATTGATTTGAATTTGGGGTGTGTTTCTAAGGGGATAGCTAAGGTGGCTAGTAGCCCAGCAACAGCCATAACCGCAGCACCAGTATGCGCACCCAACAACCAAAAGTGAACAAACATACATATACAAGCTATAACTTGACCCAGCAGCAAAAACTTACGGCGCTTAATAAGAGGCCACAAGGCATTTGCGATAACACCTAAAACTCCGAACGCCGTAGACAGTTCCATCTAGCCTGAACTCCGTTTATCTTGTACGAACCATCTTTTGTGCAATAACGGGCATCTGATTATAGGTGGTTTCAAATGTGTCCGTGACATTGAAACCATACAGTTGATACAAACGTTTTGCCGGTTGATTTGAGCGTGCAACGTACAAGCTTGGCTGACCATGGATAAGTGATAATAAAAATTCAAGTAACTTTTTTCCTACACCCTTGCCCCTAAAATCGGGATGAACAAACAGGGCTCGAATTTCGTTGTCACAGACAGCGCCATAACCAGCGATACAATTATGTTCCTGATACACATATATATCTGACTCCATTAGTCCACTTAATCTCACCTCATCATATTCAAGCGGTAAAAGCGTAAATAGCTTATCTTCAAATTTGAGTTCATCAAGTTTTGAACGGCCATAGATGTCGAATATCGCAGGTAAATCATCATGTATATAAGATCGGATACTCATTTTATGCCTAACGACGCTGTAGAAAAACCCCATTCTAAACACCTGTTTCAGCTTTGGGTGGATTTTTTCAAACCAAACCGTTGTCTTCATTTTCGGCTTCCTGTTTTCCTAAAAGGATTTTGGTGAAAATCCGGCTGATCCAGCAAGGCCATTCATGTGATAGAGCAATGAGTATGGCCTTTTTCTACCCTTTCATCTCGCATAGCCATGATTCGCCAGCTTCTCGATATTAGGCATCATGCAATACAACTTCCACTGCCCATCCACCTTGGTTTTTCCGCGCAGCGTAAAGCGATACAGACGCTTATTGCCGCGCAGGTTGCCAAACACCGGCTCCACTGTTGCAAAGCGGCGCGTGATCACCTCTCGGCCTGTATCGGAATCGATTTTCTTTTTCATCCGTTCGACATGATTCTCACTGGCATCGCGTTTGCCCTGCAAGAAAGAAACCTGCCGGGCCTGGATCTTCTCGGGTGTGCGCAAACATGCCTTGTGGATGTCGAGTCTGACCCCATTTATCTTTTAGT
>DAIRVL010000292.1:0-1742 GCA_036802845.1 Pseudomonadales bacterium
AGTAACAAAAACAAGGTCGGCATCATTAAGCGAATAGCCAGTTCAAGCCCCCTGGTTACACCGCGCGCCACAACGACCAGGGTCATAATCATAAAAAGTGTATGAAACGCAATGAGCAAAAGAGGGTCGGCAAGAAAGTTGTTAAAAGCGAGCTCAACCTCTTGTGAGCTGGCGTTGGTAAACTGACCAGCACCCAAACGAAAGGTATACAGAATCGCCCAGCCGGCAATAACGCTGTAATAAGACAACACCAGAAAACCCGCCAGCGCACCCAGCCAGCCCGTATATTTCCACCACGAAGACGCCCTGGCTTCCAGCGCCAAAGAACGCATGCTGTTAATGGGGCTGCTGCGCCCGCGGCGACCGATTAACACCTCGGCCATCATGATTGGAATACCAATAATCGCGATGCAGACCAAATAAACCAGCACGAAGGCGCCGCCGCCGTTTTCTCCCGTGATATAAGGAAATTTCCAAATGTTACCTAATCCAATTGCAGACCCGGTGGCCGCCAGAATAAAAACCCAACGATTGGCCCACATGCCGTGAATTGATTCCTTTGTTGCTGACATTGATTTACTCACTTTATTCAGGAAGTACTTTACGCAAAAGCCGGATTTTGATTAATTTCTGCCGCCGCCTCAAGCAATTAAACGGATTATTGATAATAGAACAGGATAAAAGAGCATTTCAGGCACATTTTTTATATACTTCGGCGCTATGAGCAAACAAACATCACAATCGAATTCTGGCAACGCCACCATCGCGCAAAATAAAAAAGCGCGGCATGAATACTTCATCGAAGAAATTTTCGAAGCCGGTATTGTGCTTGAAGGGTGGGAAGTCAAAAGCCTGCGCGCTGGCAAGATGAATCTCACCGAAAGCTACATACTGCTAAAAGGTGGTGAAGCATGGTTGCTCGGTGCCCACATTACAGCACTCACCACGGCCTCAACACACGTAATACCCGATCCCGTCCGTACCCGCAAGTTGCTGCTTAACCGCCGGGAGTTGGGCAGAATTTTTGGCGCCGTGGCCAAAAAAGGCGCCACCTGCGTCCCGCTAAAAGTCTACTGGAAACATGGGCTGGCCAAATGCGAAATCGCCCTGGCCAAAGGTAAAAAACTGCACGATAAACGCGCCACCGAAAAAGAACGAGACTGGCAACGTGAAAAACATCGCCTGATTAAACAATAAAGTTATGCGGCGATATTGCCTGATATTACTTTGATATCAGTGAGTTATATTGTTGATGTGCTTTTATTTTTAGCGTTTATTTTCTATACATGCTTGTGGCGGTGTTGAAATCACCACAACAGCCCTCATCCATGTGTTACACTCACTTCACTTGGGGGCGACACTGGATTCGACGTTGGTGGCGAAGTTCCGGGTGCATGTCGAGAGAGGCAACGACTCTCGTAAATCAAATGATGCAACTTAAGCAATCGCAAACGACGATTCTTACGCACTAGCCGCTTAGGCGGCTAACCGCTGAGGCAATTTGCCTGTGGGATGTATCAGCGGGCTAAGCACACAGGATCGCAGCAAAGTTAGTCTGGGACCGCGCTGCTAAACTCTTGCCAGAATCGCCTTTTACACCCTGTTTATCGGGTCGTTCAAGGTTAAATCAATTGATAAAACTAAACATGTAGATCCTTGAATGGGAGCATTGACGGACGCGGGTTCGATTCCCGCCGCCTCCACCAATACTGGAGCCCCAACTGTTATCAGTTGGGGCTTTT
>DAIRVL010000293.1:0-1708 GCA_036802845.1 Pseudomonadales bacterium
GGTGCGGCGCCACCATGCGGATGAGAAGGTGCTCCAGCGGGCGATGAAAAACGCGGTGCGTGAGGCCGGGATCGCCAAGCCGGCGACGCCGCATACACTGCGCCATAGCTTTGCCACCCATCTGTTGCAGTCCGGCTACGATATCCGCACGGTGCAGGAACTTCTCGGCCACACGCATGTTGAAACGACGATGATCTACACCCATGTGCTGAATAAAGGCGGGCGCGGGGTGATCAGCCCGCTGGATTTGTAGCCTTCGATTCGCCAGTCAGTCGCTCATTCCTGATGCAGCTCCTCGCGGATCACCCGACGCAGTGCACGGTCAAGGGGTCATGCACGTCAAGGGGTCAGCAGCGTCAAGGGGTCAGGTCTTTGATTTATGACCATGGCACATTGGCAGTAAACACTGCCGCCTTAAACATGAAAAAACTGATACGCCGCCAAAATAGCAACCACAGCGCCGACAAAATCGGCAAACAAACCACAGGCCAGCGCATGCCGTTCTTTGCGAATACCTACCGCGCCAAAATACACAGCCAATACATAAAACGTCGTTTCACTTGAGCCTTGAATGGTTGCAGCCACCAGCGCGGGGAAGGAATCAACACCGTAGGTTTGCATGGTTTCGAGCATTGTTGCGCGCGCACCACTGCCGGAAAAAGGTTTGATCAGTGCGGTAGTTAAGGCGGGAACAAAGTCCGTATTCAACCCCAGAAAACCAACTCCTTTGGCAATAACATCTAACACAACACTTAACAGGCCAGAGGCACGCACCATGGATACCGCCACCAACATGGCGACCAAAAAGGGAATCAACCCTACGGCCAGGTCAAAACCTTGCTTGGCGCCGGTGATAAATTCATCGTACAAGGCCACTTTTTTATGCCAGCCCACGACCAAAAACAGCACAATAATGCCAAACAAGGCCATGTTTCCAATCAAAGCCGAGCGCGCACTTAAGGCGTCTAGGGGCAAGGTCACCATCACGCTCATCAAGGCCGCCAGCAGCAGTGAAAAACCTGCGGCATAGGTCAGAATCACTCGGTCCCACAGTTTTAATTTTTGCATCCACGCAACTGATAAAATGCCTGCCAACGTTGAGGCGCTGGTTGCCAATAAAATAGGTAAAAACACGCTGGCAGGGTTTTCTGCATGAAACTGCGCACGGTACATAAAAATACTGACGGGGATCAGCGTTACCGAGGAAGTATTAATCACCAAAAATAAAATCTGCGCATTCGTTGCGGTATCAGGCGTGGAATTGAGTGTTTGCAAATCTTTCATGGCTTTTAAACCCATGGGCGTAGCGGCGTTATCCAGGCCCAGCATATTGGCGGCCATATTTAACGTTACCGAACCAATGGCAGGGTGCCCCGCAGGCACTCCGGGCATGAGTCGTTGAAACAAAGGGCTTAATACCCAGGCCAGTTTATCGGTTAAACCGCTTTTTTCAGCAATCTGAAACAAGCCTAACCAAAAACACAAGAGGCCGACCAAACCTATGGCGATGTCTACGGCTGATTTAGCCGCTTTAAAGCTCGCGTCTATCGTTTGCGCGACAACATCGGGATGCCCCGTTATGGCCTGATAAACACAACTGACAAAGGCCAGCAAAAATAACGCCGGCCAGACACGATTAAGCATAATGCCTTCCTGTTACTTCAGTTATATTACTTCAATGATATACACAGCGCGACCTGTCCCGCTG
>DAIRVL010000294.1:0-1703 GCA_036802845.1 Pseudomonadales bacterium
GATATTATACCCACACCTATTCGGGTAATTATCTGAACTGGTATTTCTCCAATGCCGCTCGAACGGGCGCCGCCGATAATATTGTCAGTATTAGTCTTTCTTCTACCACCACAGGCAAAAGACGTGCAGATACCAAAACCCGCCTGGAAGTCACCAAAGCATCACTCACGAGCCTGATCACCAACAGTATAACCAAGGCCTATGTTGGCCTCACGATATTTAAATATGATGCAGGCTATGATTTAGTCCCTAATGACCGAAATGGCGCCAATGTGGTCAGTAACTTGGCTGATATTAACGTCGGCAGCAATAAAAGTAATCTTCTTACCACAATTGACGGATTCAGTGCTTACGGTGGCACCCCTCTTTCCAGTGCCTTGGCCCAGGTGGGCCGTTATTTTGTGAAGGACGACCGAACGCTGACATTTACTACTGATGAAGGACCCAATGTCAGCTCCCCTCAACAAGCGCATACTCTCTTTAATAAAGAGCCCAGGAGCGGCCCTGCCGGCCAAGAATACATTCTGAAAAGCTGCCAAAAGAATTTCGTTATTACCATGACCGATGGCGAGCCCTCTGCGGACAGTAACTACAATACCACCTTGTTGGGTAAATGGGCTGATGGCGCAAGCAGTGAGGCCGACGATTTTGACGATATCGCGGGCGCTTTGTACAATCTTGATTTAAGGCCCGATCTTGGTACAAACGTTAAAAACAATGTTATCAGTTACGTTATCGGTTTTGAGAAGGATCTACCTCTGCTTAAACGCGCAGCCTTGCTTGGTAATGGAAAAAAACTTACTGACGACAGTACGGGCTATTATTTCACAGCCACTAACACCTCCGAACTCAGCACCGCCTTTGATAAAATAGCCACCGATATTGATGCACAGGATGGTGCCATGTCCTCGGTGGCCTTTAACTCCAGCCAGCTGGAACAAAACAGCGCCATTTACCAGGCCACATTTAATACCGGCCGCTGGTACGGCGCTTTAAACGCCCTGCCGCTCAAAGACAATGGCGACATTGAGCTCGATACCACCAAAACCCCCCCAGTTCCCGTCACCGCGTGGAAAGCCGGTGACACGCTGAATGCCATGAACTATACCAATCGCAAAATTTTCACCTATGACAAGACCACACTTAAAGACGGTATACCCTTTGCGTGGGCAAGTCTAAACGTGGCCCAGAAAGATGATTTGCGTAAGGACGGCGTAGATTCCAACGACAGCGGGGGTGTAGACGATACCGATGCACAAAATTTGCTGGCTTACCTCATTGGCGATCGCACTAAAGAAGGGCTATCAAACAAGCGCTACCGCACCCGTGAAAGCCGTTTGGGTGATATTGTGAATTCTGCGCCCGTTTTTGTGGGCAAACCGCAAATGAACTGGCCCGACTACGATGACAATGCCAAGTTCGGCAGCAGCAGCAATGCCTATTCCAAGTACAAAAATGATAACACCGTCCAGACGCGTACCCCTGTGGTTTATGTGGGTGCCAATGACGGCATGTTGCATGGTTTTGATGCCACCATTTCGGGCACGAGCACAGGCGCAGAAGTGTTTGCCTATATTCCCGGACTGGTGTACTCAAGCGAGGCCAGCAAGGGTTTGCATTACCTCGCCAGCCAGCAGTATCAGCACAGGTTTTATGTTGACCTGACCCCCTCGGTATCGGATGTCTTTATTAAAACCACCACG
>DAIRVL010000295.1:0-1684 GCA_036802845.1 Pseudomonadales bacterium
ACAAAACGCCTAACAGGCAGTTGAAGAATTGCTACGATTGCAAATATGACGGTAAAAATTGGCACAAAATCCTCATTTGCGCTGTGTAAATGGCGGTTTTTCTCCAATTTTTGCTTTGTTTTTGCTTCGCTCGTAACGTTCTTCAACAGCCTTCTAAACATATAAGACCCTTATTGTTTGATCCATAGAGTGACAAGTTGTGCACCTGAGCCGCTGATAAATAAACTGAATACCTGTGATTTTTCCAAGACAATGGCAGGTAGTGGTTTTGATTCTGATGCGGGTGTGAAAATCGCCAAAGACAATTTGACCGGGTTGATGGCGCGATCTTGCCTGCTCCCCGGAGCTACATTGTCAATTACAGCAATTTTTCCATCACTGGTTTTAAGTGAAATTAAAGGGAGTTCTGACAGGTTATATAAACTGATCAGTGCTTTACGGGGATCGGTTTTGCCAAGATCTTCGATCAGTGTTGTTTTGCCTTCGTCCATAATAACAAAACTGTAATAGTGATCGCCGCTTAGCGGTACCGTTTTATTAAGACCTGTTGCATTGATAGTGATGTTACCGGGTGACATGAATTTGTAAGCCGTGCCGGAAAACGCGCCTACGGAACGAAATTTTTCATTGCCTGCACTGATTTCGGTCAAGTCGTGTGCGCTTAAATTTACCATACGAATAAACGCAGAGCCTGCCGGTGCAGTGGGGCCATACAGAGCATCCTCATTAGCCTGTGCGTTGAGACAAAAAAATAAAAAGGCAGATACCATCAGCCAAGATACACGTTGTTGTAAACCCATAGTAAAACTCCTTTGTTATTTATTCAGTGATTAATCGCTTACTTTTTGTCATTGCTAGCAGGGGACATTAATAAATACCGCTCAGGGAATTCCCATAGAACGACCTGAGGCGGATTATTATGAAAATCGTCCGACTGCAAATAATCCAACATCGGTTTAACAGGTCCTTGGCCTTCTTTTGCAACATTCATTAATTCGGTGCCAATGGCTTGCTGCAGAGCGCCGGTAAAATTCCATAAGGGGTTTGCGCTGTAACTGCTGCCAACCAGCGTCACAGCTAAGTCGGCATCTGCAAACAGTGTGTTTTCATTCGGTGTATTTTCATCAGTCATCATTGTTGTTTTTTGTACGATGACAAAATCTGAAAATGGGTTCATAAAATCGAACCACGGACTTAAGGGTACATAGTTAAGTAAATCGCCCTGATGTTTTTTTTGTTCATGTATTGTGGTGCGGTAGTGTTGCTTGTTTGTGTTGATCCAATGGGCTTGTTTAATAAAGGTGGCGACTGTGTCGGCAACAACCGAGGCCCCGTACGCAGTCCAGTGCGTATCGGTGCGAAGAAAAACCTGTTCATGCTCACGAGCAGTCAAGAGGGCAGGCAGTGCATCGCTGCTGGCTATGCCTGCATTTTTCACATCATTTTGTACGCGCTGATACAATGCTTGGTGTGCGGCATCCGGGTGCGTGTTATGTGGTAAATAGTCGGCATAGATACGCGCTTTTGCCGGCACAATCACCAAGAGTAACTTGATTTGTTTTTGGGCTAAGCTGTGTTGCACATCAAAAATCGTTTGCAGATTATTGGCATAATTCATTTCACTGTGATGAACAGGATCGATTTCCTCGTCAGTAAAAAGCCAAGCCTTTGTGCCAATAACAAC
>DAIRVL010000296.1:0-1681 GCA_036802845.1 Pseudomonadales bacterium
GAGTGATTGTGTCGCAGTTGCACCGATCGCCGGGTGTGTTTTTTGATCACGATAAAGGTAAGACTCACTCTTCAGGCAAGCTGCTGTATTCAGCCAGAGTAATTCCTTACCGTGGCTCATGGTTGGATTTCGAATTTGATCACAAAGATCTGGTTTATGTGCGTATTGATCGAAGAAGAAAACTTCCGGCGACCATTTTGTTACGTGCACTAGGCTATGAGTCTGAAGAAATTCTGGATACTTTTTTCGATACGAACACGGTCATTCACGAAGATGGCAGGTATAAATTAGAGTTAATTGCTGAAAGGCTAAGAGGTGAAACCGCCTCATTTGATATTTTGGATGAAAAAGGTCGTGTTATCGTTGAGCAGGGGCGCAGAATTACGGCCCGTCATGTTCGTCAGTTGGCTAAATCCAAGCAAACCCATTTATATGTGACGCCAGAATATCTTACCGGTAAAGTGCTGGCGAAAAATATTGTTGATGAAGAAACTGGCGAGATCCTGTTCAATTGTAATGCGCCGATTACAGAGGCAGTGCTGAGTACGCTCTCTGAATCAGGAGTGAAAGAATTTAAAACGCTCTACATTAATGAATTGGATTGCGGGCCATTTATTTCTAATACAATGGTGAGCGATCCCAGTAACAATGAAATTGAAGCCTTGGTCGAGATTTATCGCATGATGCGCCCAGGCGAACCACCTACGAAGGATGCTGCAGAGGCCTTATTTAAGGGTCTGTTCTTTACCTCACAGCGTTATGATTTGTCAGTTGTTGGTCGGATGAAATTCAACCGGCGGCTGGGTCGTCAAGAGGAAACGGGCGAGGGGACTCTATCCAGAGAGGATATTGTCGCTGTATTAAAAACCCTGATTGATATTCGTAACGGTAAAGGTGTTGTTGATGATATAGATCACTTGGGTAATCGTCGTGTTCGCTCGGTAGGCGAAATGACCGAGAATCAGTTTAGAGTGGGTCTGGTTAGGGTCGAACGTGCAGTGAAAGAGCGTTTAAGTGTGGCGGAATCAGAAGGGCTCATGCCGCAAGATTTAATTAACGCCAAGCCTGTATCTGCAGCGATCAAAGAGTTCTTTGGTTCTGGTCAGTTGTCACAGTTTATGGATCAGAATAATCCTCTTTCTGAAGTTACACATAAACGTCGGGTATCAGCATTAGGGCCAGGTGGTCTAACGAGAGAGCGCGCAGGATTTGAAGTGCGTGATGTGCATCCAACGCACTATGGTCGAGTCTGCCCAATAGAAACACCTGAAGGCCCGAACATAGGCTTAATAAACTCTCTGGCCGTGTATGCAAGAACGAATGATTACGGCTTTCTGGAAACGCCCTACCGTAAAGTTGTTGACGGGTGTGTTACCGATGAAATTGAATATTTATCTGCCATAGAGGAAGGTAATTTTGTTATCGCTCAGGCTGATGCCGCGATGGATGACAAAAGTAGATTAACCGATAACCTGGTTTCAGTACGACATTTTGGCGAATTCACCTTAAAAAACCCTATAGACGTGGGTTATATGGATGTATCGCCGCGTCAGGTTGTATCGGTCGCTGCGAGTCTTATTCCCTTTCTTGAGCATGACGATGCTAACCGCGCACTAATGGGTTCTAACATGCAACGTCAGGCAGTGCCAACACTGATCAGTGAAAAGCCTTTGGTTGGCAC
>DAIRVL010000297.1:0-1671 GCA_036802845.1 Pseudomonadales bacterium
TTAGTGGGGGGGCTGTATTACAGCCTTGGGTTTTGCTTCTTCTACCGGTGCAGGTAGTTGTTGTGCTTCTGCTGGGACGCCCTCCTCTGAGTTATCGTCCTCTGGGGCCGATGGTAGATGCTCGCTGTATACCATTTCGTTTATTTCTTTGCCGGTGGTGTCTTTAGCGGTGACTGAGAGCATCCCTGCAGGCGTTTCTGGCCAGCTTTCAGGTACCCCTTTGAGGGCTTGCTCCATGTAACCAATCCATATAGGTAGCGCAGCGGCTCCGCCTGTTTCTCCGTTACCTAGACGTTTTGGCGAATCAAAGCCCATCCAGGCAATACCCACGACGGTGGGTTGATAACCACAGAACCACGCATCGATATAGTCGTTAGTCGTGCCGGTTTTACCGGCTAGATCGCTGCGATTTAAAGCAACTGCGGCACGGGTCGCCGTGCCGCGACGAATCACGTCATGCATCATGCTATCCATGAGCCAGGCATTACGAGCATCGATCACGCGTATCGATTCGTCACCGGCGATTGTTGGCTGTGTCGTGGCGAGAACGGTACCTTTGTCATCAAGAATTTGGCGAACGATGTATGGCGCAATGCGATAACCCCCATTGGCAAAAACTGAGTAGCCTACAAGTTGTTGCCATGGGGTGACCATACCAGCGCCCAGGGCCATAGTGAGATAGGGCGGGTGTTTTTCGGCATCAAAGCCAAAGCGCGTGATGTAGTCTTGCGCATAGCGGGTGCCAATGGCACGCAGTAACCGAATCGACACCATGTTTTTGGATTTTGCCAAGGCAGTACGTAACGTCATCGGGCCTTCATATTTGCCATCGTAATTCTTTGGTTCCCAAACTTGAGAGCCTGTTTCGTCGGCAGAGACGGACAGGGGTTCATCAGGAAATACCGAGGCGGGTGTGTAACCTTTTTCCAGAGAAGCCGAGTAAATGAAAGGTTTGAAGCTCGATCCAGGCTGGCGCCAGGCTTGGGTGACATGGTTGAATTTGGTTTGGTTGAAATCAAAGCCACCTACCAGTGCGCGGATAGCGCCATCAACAGGACTGGCAGCGACAAAGGCGGCTTGTACGTCCGGCAACTGGAGTACCTGCCAGCCTTTATCAGTTTTTTGTACGCGAATGACGGCCCCACGGCGTATGCGCTTATTTGGTGAGGCTTTATCATCCAGCATGTGGGCAGCAAATTTCAGGCCATCACCATGGACGTTTACAGTTTCACCGCTACGCAAGATAGCGTGAATATTTTTGGGCGAGGCGGACAGAACGAGTGCCGGCAGCAGGTCGTCACTGCTGGCAAAATCACTGAGTAAATCCTCTAGCGTTTCATCTTGGTCGGGAGCAATAGCGGTTAGGTCGACATAAGTTTCGGCACCCCGATAGCCATGACGCCTGTCGTAGTCGAGGACATTTTTACGCAGGCTGCGATAGGCTGCCTGTTGGTCCTTAAGGGTGATGGTGGTGATGACGCGATAACCACTACTGTAAATGTCGCCGGGGAAGCGTTCAGCCGTAATCTGCCGCGCCATTTCGGCGACGTAATCAGCATGCAAAGCAAACTCATTGGGGCTGCGTTTCACCTTCAATACTGCTTCTTGAGCTTCTTTTAATTGGGCTACATTAATGAAGCCGAGCTCAAGCATTCGATTCAATACGTAGTG
>DAIRVL010000298.1:0-1625 GCA_036802845.1 Pseudomonadales bacterium
CCAACTACCAGAAGAGATTCTTGCACAACTGAAATAGCGAACGTTTTAAGTTTCATGCCATATTTCATAGCAAGCGCCGCTCGACCAAAATGTTGGGCAACATTGCCTGGAATGTATTTAGCAACCTGTGTAACCCCCATCACCGAGGCAAGAAGCTGAGTGCGCCAGACTTCACCCTGACGCTTTAACAACATTGTCCATGCCCACGCCGAAACAGGGATAATAAAAACATAAAGACATGCCGCTACAACGATAGCCAAAACAGATGAAAAGGACGAAAGCCCGGAGAAGTCCTGATGTTGGAAGGTATTTACCGTAAACCAGAAAAAATAGGCGACAACACCAATAACAACAAGCCACGATATAAAACGAAATATTAACTTCATACCTTGGTCGCAAGAACAAGATAACCACTGCCAAAATCGGTGTTACGTGTCAGCCATTGGGCCAAAAAACATAGGTGCAGAGCAAACTTGCCTGGCGTGGAATTGATAATATGAAATTGCTTTATGTAGGCTGTACGCTCAATGCCACTCTCAGCAGAGGCGGTATTTTTATCGACAACTTCACCACGCTGTTTTATTAACTTACGGTAAGTACGCACCCCAAGAGTTTCAGTGATATTTGCCAGCGGAAAACCATAACACTCTACATGATCAATTCTCATGCCCTGATCAGTCATCAGCTTAAGCAGCACCTTTTTTTCATAACGACGATAATGACCTGCCCAGACATCACCCGCACCAAAACGCGACGAGTGCGCGGGAACAGATAACAAAATACGCCCCCCTTTTTTAATCCAGCCTACCCAATTTTCAAGCGCCGCAACATCATCTTCAATATGTTCCAGCACATCAAAGGCACACACGGTGTCAAAGGTTTCACGCCAATTCGAGTCTGGAACACTGAAAACAGCATGACCAGTACCACAGGCACTGGAAATAGCCGTGGCCATTTCACATGCTTTGTGAGAACTTTCCAAACCAACACAGTGAAAATCTGCGCGCGATAAATCAACAAGCAACGCACCCGCACCACAACCAATTTCCAGCAAAGCGTTGTGAGGTCCGCGCGCAAGCAAGGCCAGTACTCTTTTTCTGCGCAAGAGGTAGCGCAAGGGTGGCACCCAGCCTAAGCCAGGTGCCAGCACGCCAAAGAATGGATCAATTTTTATTGAATTTGTTTCCACTGGGCTGATCAATGTAATTATTTCCCTAAAACCGATTACTGATCTGAATCGGTTTTTGAATAAATCAGACTCGTAATCTGCTCAGAGACCAGCCCAATTAAAAATATCAGAATCGACGTCGTAAATAATAATGCACTCATATTGGTAAAACGGTGAAACTCAAAAAAGGTATAAAAATAATAGGAAATTCCCGCAAAAAAATGCGCCACAGCAATAGGGAAAAATAATTTTAATGGGGAATACAAGGTGCCTATTTTGAAAATAATCAAAAAAAACCGAGTTCCATCCTTTAAAAGATGAATATGACTTTTACCGATCCTGGCTCCAACGGGTCTATTCAAATAACCAACGGAATAACCGGCTCTAAAAAATGCCATCGTTATAGTGGTTGGGTACGAAAATCCGTTGGGCAACAATGAAATAAATTTTTTAAACT
>DAIRVL010000299.1:0-1623 GCA_036802845.1 Pseudomonadales bacterium
TGTGCCGTCTGTCACGGGCCGGAAGGCAAGGGAAATGTTGGATTAGCCCCTAATCTTGCAGATAAAGTATGGCTTTATGGCAGCTCAGAAGACAGCATAATTGAAACCAGCAGCAATGGAAGAGTCAATCAAATGCCTGCTTTTGGAGATTTTCTGGGCGAAGCCAAGGTGCATTTACTTACAGCCTATGTTTATGGATTAGGGGACGGTCAGTAGGGCCTCCACATCGGCACCAGCGAAAATCCACTAATAGCGGATGCTCCGAATTCAGGCCATTAAAGAGTATTTAATCTTCAATTTTTTCATGTGCACAGATAGTTAGCATTGATCAACTACAGATATTAAGCATGCTCACGCAATTGGCAGTTACGTCCAAGCCGGTAACTTTTGTTGAACAGGGCCTTTACGAAGTACATGAAAAGGTCTATCCGCGCTCAGTTACCGGGGTTTATGCCACTTGGCGTTGGCTGATGGTATGGCTGACACAGACGCTGTTCTATGGTTTGTGCTGGCTTCCATGGAATGGCAGACAAGCCGTCCTTTTTGATCTGACAGCCAGGAAATTCTATATTTTCGGGCTGGCTTTCTGGCCGCAGGACATTATTTATCTGGCTGTTCTGCTCATTATTTCAGCCTATTCACTCTTTTTATTTACTGCCGTCGGGGGGCGTTTATGGTGCGGCTATGCTTGTCCGCAGACGGTATATACCGAAATATTTCTTTGGATTGAGCGCAAGATAGAAGGAAATCGTGCAGCCCGCATCAAACTGGATGCGAATGCAATGTCGCCAAGAAAGCTGTTGCTGCGTGTTGCAAAATATAGTGCTTGGGGCCTTTTGGCCTTATGGACAGGGTTTACTTTTGTTGGTTATTTCACACCCATTAAAATGTTGTGGGTTTCTGTTTGGAGTTTCTCGCTTGGTCCGTGGGAGATTTTCTGGATCATTTTTTACGGCGCTTTCACCTATCTATTTGCTGGACACTTGCGAGAACAGGTTTGTAAATACATGTGTCCGTATGCCCGATTTCAAGGGGTCATGTTCGACCCGGATACACTCACAATTACCTATGACGCCACCCGAGGAGAGCCAAGAGGATCGCATAAAAAGGGTGAAGCTTACAAAGCGCAAGGCAAGGGGGATTGTGTTGATTGCAGTATTTGTGTCCAGGTGTGTCCGACAGGCATTGATATACGCAAGGGATTGCAGTACGAGTGTATAGGCTGCGCTGCTTGCATTGATGCGTGCGATCAGGTGATGGAAAAAATGGGTACCCCCAAGGGCCTGATTCGCTACTCGACCGAACATGCGATTGCGGCTCAATGGGGCTGGAAAGAAATTATTAGCCATATTGTTCGGCCGCGCGTTCTGGTTTATACCGCCATTCTATGGACCATAATTGCTGCCTTTATCTGGGGAATTGCCACTAAATCGGCACTGCGAGTGGATGTCATTCGAGATCGTGCTGTGCTGGCGCGTGAAGTTGAAGGTGGGCTGATTGAGAATGTTTATCGACTGCATGTGATGAATGCATCGGAAGTCGCGCACCGCTATGCCATTACAGTGAGCGGCTTGCCCGAGATTAATATGATAGGCGAGCGCATCATCGAGCTACCACCTGCTG
>DAIRVL010000300.1:0-1620 GCA_036802845.1 Pseudomonadales bacterium
TATATCGTTATCAACGTATCCTCACCCAATACCCCCGGTCTTCGGGCCTTGCAGCATGGCAAGTTTCTCGACGAACTATTGATGGCGCTTAAAAGTGAGCAGCAGGCCTTGTCACAAAAACACGGCAAAAAAGTCCCCATGCTTTTTAAAGTTGCACCTGATCTGACCGACGATGAAATTGCTGAAATGGCAAAACAATTTTTGCAGGCGGAAATAGAAGGCCTGATTACTACCAATACCAGCGCCACGCGTGAAGGGGTGGAAGATGACAAAAATGCTCAGGAAAGTGGTGGTTTGAGCGGATTGCCTATTTATACCAAGGCGCTAAATGTACAAGAAAAATTTCATCAACATTTTGGTGGTCAAATTCCTTTGATAGGTGTCGGTGGTATTATGACGGCGCAGCAGGCGCTGGAGCGGATAGAGAAAGGCGCGCAGTTAGTGCAGCTTTATACGGGTTTTATCTACGAGGGGCCGCAATTGATTCAGTCAATTGTTGAAACATTGGGAAAGTCAGTCCATTTCAACAAGAAAGGTGTTTAATTCTGAGCAATAAAAAGGCCCTTTTCAGGGCCTTCGATAGCGCATTATTAGGGTGCGCTCATATGACACGCCTGCGCGTGTTATCAAACATTTGCTATTTTATGGATTCCTGAAACGCCAGAATAACCGCTCCATTGATCTTGTCGTCCTTCTCGCCACCCGTTGATCCATAACTGTTTTTGTAAATCGGTGATATACGGGCAGTTATCCTTTGAACGACCTACAATTCCCGATTGATAACCACGGGAAAATATAAGTTCATCTTTATTGCGTTTCTGTCTTTTCATCGATAATTGTTCCTGCTGTATAGGTATTTTTCGTGAAATTTGAAAACTTCATACTACGCAGGGCACAAGCTAAGTTGTGCCAATACAATGGCCTCCTGTATGACTGAAATGTTAATAACTACAATGACACGTACCATGCTTCCTGACGTCCGGCATAAAAGCCGGGAATGTGGATCAGGCTGAGCTGCCCACTTACGTTTATTATCATGTTCGTATTTTTTCGCATTGCCAACGATTAAATTTGCATATTGGAGTACGTGTTTATACTGACATCAGCTAACGGAATATTAATTAATCTTTAACATTATGAATTAACGATAAATAAGAATTGGGAATAAATAAGTGACTCTTAATACAAATATTGAAAATCCACGACAATGGCGCTTGATTTGTGAAAAAGGTTTTGAGGATGTATTGGCGCAAGAATTACTTTCCTTCAAGGCGCATGACCTTGTTATTCAAAAAGGACTCGTAAGTTTCAACGGTGATCTTGAGGTCGCATTACGGTGCTGTTTGTGGTCACGCGTTGCTATTCGTCTGCTCAAACCACTGAGTAATTTTGCGGTGAGCGATACGGATGCATTATATGAACAGGCAAAAAAAATACCCTGGAGCGATTTTTTTAATTGTGAACAGAGTTTTGCTGTGGACGTTGCGACTAAACAGTCAATGTTAAGTAATAGTCATTTTGCCGCGTTACGTATCAAAGATGCCATTGTGGATTATTTTCAGGAAACACAAGGACAGCGTCCGCACGTTGAGTTGCAGCAGCCAGATATAAAAATATTTT
>DAIRVL010000301.1:0-1608 GCA_036802845.1 Pseudomonadales bacterium
CGATAGAGCCACGCCAGTACCGGCAGCAACACCCGCACCCAACGAGATGCTACCGGTAGGTTTTTCTTTCACTTTCAAATCCACATCAATTTGATCTGTTGTTCCAGCAACGGCAGGAGTTTCCATGGTGACATTTTCAAAATATCCCAAACGATCTACGCGATCGCGTGATTTTTTGATACGTTCGCCGTTATACCAGGCGGACTCCATCTGACGAACTTCACGGCGAATAACCTCATCGCGAGTGCGTGTGTTTCCCACGACATTAATGTGCCGCACATAGACTCGCCGACCGGGGTCGACCATCAACGTAAAAGCGACCTGACGTTTTTCTTTATCAAGCTCAGGTGCTGCATTCACATTGGCAAATGCGTAACCATCGTCTCCTAAACGATCGCTTATCGCTTTTGTTGTTTCAGTCATTGATTCGCGCGAAAAAACATCGCCAGGTTTCATCTTCACCAACTTCAGCAACTCCGTCTCAGGCAACAGAAGATTGCCCGCCAGCTTAACGGTTGAAATGGTGTACTTTTCACCTTCACTGATGTTGATAGTGATGTAAATATCTTGCTTGTCAGCAGAAATAGATACCTGGGTAGATTCGACATTGAATTCGAGGTAACCCTGATTCATGTAGTAAGAGCGCAGCGTTTCCAGATCACCTGAAAGCTTTTGTTTTGAGTACTGATCGTTTTTCGTGTACCACGTCAGCCAACCCGACGTGCTAAGCGCCATCAACTTGAGCAGATTGCTATCTTTATAGGCTTTTGCACCGACAATATTGATCTGCTTGATTTTGGCAACTTCACCTTCATTCACAACAAACTTGATTGCCACACGATTACGTTCGAGCGGAGTAACCGTCACTTTGACATCCACTGCATAGCGGCCTTGCGAGAGAAACTGACGCTTGAGTTCTTGCTCGGCACGCTCCACCATCGCACGGTCAAAAATACGCGATTCAGCAAGCCCGATATCACGCAAACCTTTTTTAAGATCTTCGGCCTTGAAGGACTTCAGCCCAACAAAATCCAGTGTTGCAATGGCTGGGCGTTCTTCGAGCACGACCACCAGAATCTGGCCATCAATTTCAAGCCGGACATCCTTAAAAAATCCAGTGGCGAACAGCGCTTTGATCGCGCTGGCGGCTTTTTCATCATTGATCGTGTCGCCAATCTTGACAGGCAGATACGAGAACACAGTACCTGCCTCTGTGCGTTGAATCCCTTCAACACGAATATCTTTGATTTGGAATGGCTCGAACGCAAAAACCGCACGCGCCAGCAAAGCTGAAACTAAACCAGCAAGTAATTTTTTATTCATTGTTATTCGTTCGATAAAAACACAGATTAGCCAGAAAAATAGCTAGAAAATAGCCGAAAAATCAACTGGAAAAAAGACGATTAAAGTCGTTATAAAAAGCGAACAGCATGAGCAGTGCCAGCAAGGCAAAACCTACCTGTTGTCCAATCGCCAAAACTCGATCAGAGAGCGGCTTGCCCTTGATGAATTCTGCAAGATAATACATTAAATGACCCCCATCCAGAACCGGAATAGGCAGCAAATTAAGCACACCGAGGCTGATACTGATCAACGCAATAAAGCTAA
>DAIRVL010000302.1:0-1594 GCA_036802845.1 Pseudomonadales bacterium
ATCTGGTCGGTGATTTTGGCGGTGGCGCCATGTATCTGGCCTTTGGTTTGGTGTGCGCACTCCTTGAAGCGCAAAAATCAGGACGCGGCCAGGTTGTTGATGCGGCCATGGTTGATGGTGCCGCATCGCTGATGTCCATGTTCTGGACCTTCAAAAACATGGGCATGTTCGTTGAAGACCGTGAAAGCAACATGCTTGACGGCGCGACACATTTTTATGACACCTATGAAACCAAAGACGGCAAATACATTTCCCTTGGTTCCATTGAGCCGCAATTTTACCGTTTATTAATCGAAAAAGCCGAACTCGATCCTGCACGCTTTGCGCCGCAAATGGTGACCAGCAAATGGCCCGAACTCAAAGCCGAGCTCAGCGAAGTGTTCAAAAGCAAAACCCGCGACGAATGGTGCGCCATTATGGAAGGCACTGACGTATGCTTTGCTCCGGTTTTATCGCTCAGTGAAGCGCCCAATCATCCGCACATGAAAGCACGCAAAACCTTTGTCGAGCTCGATGGCATCACACAACCGGCACCTGCGCCGCGTTTCAGCCGCACCGCACCCCAATTAACCGTTAATGCGCGTAAAGTGGGGCAAGATACCGCCGCCGTACTAAAAGATTTTGGCTTTAATGCCGCTGAAATTGAAACATTAAAAACACAAAACGTGATTCTGGCCAATTAAACACGGCATCAACTCCACTCCCGTTGCAAGGGTTTTATACGCAAGAGCCTCACAAGTCCCGTAACAACACACAGCCAGTCGACCCTGAAAAAGTCGGCTGGACAGTTTTCCTGAGCGCTCAAAACAAAACAACACTAAAGCAACACTGAAAATGCCGATTAACCTTTACGCGGCTTTCCATTACAATTTCAGGTTTTCAACAACACAGCACACCGCAACAATTCCGTTATTTTCCCGATTTAGCAGGAACAGGGCTCATGTCAGAAGATCGCATCGAAAACACCAACATACGTTCACTGGACGTTTTAATCACTCCGGAAGAACTTAAAAAAGACCTTCCCATGTCACCCGCCGCGCGCGATACCGTCATGAATGGGCGCCAAACTATTCGCAATATACTCGACCGAAAAGATCCACGTTTTATTGTCGTGGTTGGCCCCTGTTCCATTCATGATGTAAAAGCCGCCAAAGAATACGGCGCAAAACTCAAAAAACTCGCCGAAGAAGTCAAGGACACACTGTACCTCGTGATGCGTGTTTACTTTGAAAAACCCCGAACCACCGTGGGATGGAAAGGTTTAATTAACGACCCCCATCTGAATGACACCTTTGAAATCGAAGAAGGCCTGCATATTGGACGACGTTTATTGCTGGACCTCTCCGAAATGGGCCTGCCCACCGCCACCGAAGCCCTTGACCCTATTTCGCCGCAATATCTGCAGGATTTAATCAGCTGGTCAGCCATTGGCGCCCGCACCACCGAATCACAAACACATCGTGAAATGTCCAGCGGTTTATCCAGCGCCGTCGGTTTTAAAAATGGCACTGATGGCAGCCTGGATGTGGCGATTAACGCCCTGCTTTCCGTGGCCAGACCGCACAGTTTTCTCGGCATAAATTCCCAGGGAAAC
>DAIRVL010000303.1:0-1583 GCA_036802845.1 Pseudomonadales bacterium
CTACCTGAACTTTGACCGCATGACCGAGTACACGGATCAGGCGGGCAAGATTAATGTGGCGCAGCTGGCTTAAGTTGTAATTGCTCTAATAAAAAGCCCCGCAATGCGCACTGCTGTCCCATAGTTTTACACCCCCAACCCGAGCTGGCCTGTGTCCGGCTCGGGCGGTGGGACTCCTCGGGCCAAGGCCAGTAGCTCCTGTTTTACAAACACATTGAGCTGCAGCACCCGCATCAGCCGTTGCAGGCTCCAATCCGTCTTGCTGATAGCCTTCAGGAACCACACCAACAGCCAGGCACACAGTGCAATCCACACCTGCGTCATCACCGCATTGCGCGAGTTGCCGATGAACGCGTGAATCTTCAAATTCTGTTTGATGGCCTTGAAGAACAACTCAATTTGCCAGCGCGCCTTGTAGATATTGGCAATGGTTTTGGCGGCCAGATCAAAGTTATTGGTCAGAAAGACATAATTCTTTCCTGTTTCTGCATCGTGATAGGACACGCGCCGCAAACGCTGCGGCGCGATGCCCTTCTGATTCGTGCCATTGAGTTCAATGATCTGATCTGAGGTCACGCCATGGTCCGGCATCACGACTTGATTCAACACCACGCGAAACACTGTCCGCGTCTTCTGCCGGGTCACAAAATACACGCCCCGTGCGGTTAAGGCCTGATACCAGCCGTAATCCACATAGCCCTTGTCACAGACCACGATACTGCCCTTGGGGAATGAAAAGGCTTTGGCTTCCCGCAAGTCGGGTACCGAGCCATCCGTCAGCGCGACGAACTCCGGCAGCATGCCGCCATGATTCAGGCCGACATGCAGTTTCACGGCGGCCTTGGTCTGATTGAGCTTGGCCCATGGAAAGATTTGCAGGGACAGATCAATCAGGCTGGCATCCAGTGAATACAGCGGGTTCTTGAAGCGAAAACCATGCGCCATCCGATGCGACTGGCAGCGCTTGAGCAGGCGCTGGAACAGCGCCTCGTAAAGCGTATGGGGCTGCTGTTCGTTGAGACGGGCCAACGAGGTGCGGGCAATGGGTTTTGCCCCGGCGTGATAGAGCGTGTGGCGCTGTTGCGCCAGATTGGCCTCAATGTCGCGCAGGCTCTGGCGCCCGCTCAGCTGCGCCATGAACAGGGCAGTGAACTGATCCCAGCGATTGGTTTTTCGCAGCCTTTGGCCGGCATGGTGCTCTTTTGAGAGTGACTGAAACTCATGTCTCGGCACCAGCTTGAGTAGCTGGGCGAGCACCGTGCTAGAATGTGACAAGGCCTGAATCCTTCTGTTTTTACAACGGTTTTTCGCGAAACACATTGTATCAACAGCAGGGATTCAGGCCTCCTTTTTTACGTCAACTGTGGGACAGCAGTGCGCAACGGCGGGGATTTTTTATTGGCGCAAGGTTGCCATGTACGGTATCAGTCCACCTCAAGCACCATGGCTGCGCCAATTCCACCGGCGGCGCAGGCAGTGGTCAGTGCGGTTCCGCCGCCACGACGTTTCAGTTCGTACAGGGCTTGTGCAATCACGCGGGCGCCGGTAGCACCAAAGGGATGGCCAAAGGCAATGCTGCCGCC
>DAIRVL010000304.1:0-1581 GCA_036802845.1 Pseudomonadales bacterium
TTCGGGCCTACTTTAATACCGGGGTGGTGTATAGCCAGGCGCACAGGCAGGCTATTGTTTGCGCAATTCAAACCTTATTGGCTGATCTTGCCGGCAAACAGCAACAGGTGAGTACGCTCAAGGTAAATTTAGGCGCTGCCTGGGTCTTAAAACATCAAGATCTTGAAGCAACGCTTGCTGCCCTGAGCCAATAAACTTTTTAGCCATAAAAAACTAACGGGTGGATACAAGTGCAGTGAACATGCTGATAATCGTCGGCCATTGAAAGGTCTGTTCAATTTTTTGGTAAAGCCCTGTTGCAAGCGCTGATTTCTCCGTGTCGGATAAGTGCGCAAAATAAAGCATTTTCTCTAGCAGGTCATCAACATTGTCCGCTTGAAAAAGCAAACCTGTTTTATTATGAGTAATAATTTCAGGTATGCCCCCCACGGCTGCGGCAATCACCGGTGTTTTAACCAAACCGCTTTCCAGCACAACCAATCCAAAACTTTCCCTGCGTGAAGGTAAAACAAAAAAATCTGCGTACTTCATCAGGTGCATAATTTTTTTATGTTCAATATTTTCCAGCAGGGTGATTTTTTCGTTTAATTTGTTTGCTGTAATCAGCTGTTGAATGGCCTGTTTGTCTTTTTCACCGGTGCCAACCAATACCAGGCGGTAGTCGGGCTTTTGTACTGCAAAGTGTTTGAATGCATTAATCAGCAGGTCTTGTCCTTTTATGGCAAAATCAAAGGTGCCTACATGCAGAATATACGGCTGTGGAGCTTGAAAGGCCGATGCGTCTGCGTGTTGTTGTGCTTCGATGTTGTCTGCAACAGACGCATTAATGCCATTGTAAATAACGTGTATGTTGCTTAGCCCAGGCATTCGCTCCAGCAACTCGGTTTTCAGGGCATTTGAACAGGTGGTGAGTTGGTTTGCTTGCCGCAGCAGGTAGTTAAACAGGCGGTATTCAATGGCATTAAATTGATCAATGCTGCGTACATCGCTGCCATGAAACGATAACACCAGCGTAATGTTGTGATTGACCCATTTTTTATAGAGCAAAAATAACAGGGCATGCAAGGTGACAAAATGCGGGTTGATGCACTGTATATTTCGGGCGGTGATCTGTTGATGTAACTTAAACAGTGCATGCGGTAAAAAAATAATAAACTTTACTAATTCTTTAGCGGTTTTTTCTCTGGAATAAAGACGGCGGATTTTTAAGGGGAGTTCCTTTTTTTCATTAGCAACCCCTTCATTTGACCAGCTTTGATAAGCCAGAAAAGTTTCCCATTCACTATGGCGCGGTATTTCTGTGATCAGGTTTTTGACCACGCTATTCACGCCCCCTTTATGCTTTGGGTGCCAGGGAATATAAATAAGCCAGCCTGGTTTTAAGGTGTTTCTCATGGCAATAAAAATAAATCTTGGGTTGTTTTTAAGGGTTTTTGGTATTGCTGTGGGCAGTACCTGGTTATTTATTTTGTGCTGGATCACGTCTGATGTAGATAAGTTTTTTAAAAAACCTTGCATGCTGTGTTAGCAATTGTTTTTCTTTTGTGCGGGCAAATACATTTAATACCACAACGGTTAACA
>DAIRVL010000305.1:0-1580 GCA_036802845.1 Pseudomonadales bacterium
CCTGTCTCACATTATTCGTTATGTTTATTTGATTTCATTCAGTGCACTGTGATGGAAATTTTTCCACACTTACGCACGGTAGACCTTGATGTCATCACTTTGATTAAACAGTCTCACAGCGCGGTTCATCCACGAACGTGGAATAAAACGCAACAAAGCATGCATTAATTTATTAGTGACGCCGGGGATGCTGAGTTTTTTACCTTGCATAAAATCGCTGTACGCAGTATCGACCACAGAACTGGCGCTCATCACAAAAGCATCGATTTTACCGCCAATTAAGGCTTTTTCATTGCTGGCTGTCTGCTGAAAATTAGTTGCCGCCACGCCCGGACACAAGGCCATGATGGTGACATTTGTTCCTCGCAGCTCTTCTGCCAGCGCATCGGTCAAGGAATAGACATAGGCCTTACTGGCAAAATAGGTGGCCATATAAGGGCCGGGCAAAAACGCCGCCATTGACGCCACGTTAAGAATACGTCCTTCATTACGCGCCAACATATCGCGCATAAAGAGTTTGGTCATGTGGGTAACTACGGCCACGTTAAGCTGCACCAGATTAAGATCCTGTTCCAGGTCAATTTCTGAAAACTGTCCGTAGGTACCAAAACCCGCATTGTTGACCAGAATATGCACCGGGATATTTTTTTCTTTTAGTTCAGCATAAAGCTGGTTGGGCGCGTCCCGATCAAATAAATCCTTGGTCATAACCCAGGTTTGAATACCGTATTTTGTCGACAGCTCCTGAGCCAGTGTATTGAGCCTGTCAGCGCTGCGTGCGACCAGAATAAGGTTATAACCATCCGCCGCAAAATGTTTGGCAAATTCATGGCCAAAACCAAATGATGCGCCTGTAATCAATACATTTTTACCGTTTGTTTTAATTTGACTCATCCCTTGTCACCCTTTTTATGTTATCGCCCGATGATCGGCTTGATTCATTGTGCGGCAACACTAACAAAGTTTAATGCCCAGAGAAAGCGACTTTCTCGTTGAATTTCTTCCGGTCCATACACGGCCAATCGGCGGCCTTTCCTGCTTATCGAAATAAAAAAAAGCGTGTAGACTTGCCGCTCACTTAAAAACAATAACAAGGTAAATCCAGTTATATTTTAATTTTTGAATGCTCAAAGGAGAGACGCATGGGACCACTCGCAGGTATTAAGGTAATTGAAATCGCAGGAATTGGCCCCGGCCCGTTTTGCGGCATGATGCTGGCTGACATGGGCGCTGAAGTCATTCGTGTTGACCGCACCGGTGGTGGTTTGGGCAGCGCCATTCCCAACGACATTTTGGGGCGCGGTCGTCGTTCAATTGCCGTTAATCTCAAATCACAAGAAGGCGTCGATGTGGTACTGCGTCTGTGCGAAAAAGCCGACATTATTTTTGAAGGCTTTCGCCCCGGTGTGGCTGAACGTTTAGGCATAGGCCCGGAACACTGTCTGGCCAGAAATCCAAAACTGGTTTACGGCCGCATGACCGGCTGGGGACAAGACGGCCCCATGGCCAACGCCGCCGGACACGACATCAACTACATAGCCCTGACCGGCGCCTTGCACGCCATTGGTCGCAAAAACGAA
>DAIRVL010000306.1:0-1556 GCA_036802845.1 Pseudomonadales bacterium
CGCGTACACCTGCCCATTTTCGACACCCATCGACTGCAAAGCCGATTCCAGCTCAGCCAGACTATGTGAACGGCTCACGGGTAATACTGTCAAACGCCAATCGTCGACCCATGGCAGCAGAGGTGCAAGAAGCGCATCCAAGGGTTTATCATTCAGCGCGCCCATCAGGGCATACACTTTAGCGCTGACAGGTAAGGCCGCAAGATACTGCGCCAGCGCCAGGACAGCCTGAGGATTATGCGCTACATCAAACACGTAAGAGGGCCGACCCAGGCGGTATTCCTGACGCCCGGACAAGGTCGCACAAACACTTTTCCTGATATTGTCTTCTGTCACTTTCAGCGGCAACAAGTAGCTGACTTGAATTACGTGAGCCATGTTAGCCCTTAACAGTTGTCCATAGGCCAGAGGTTCAATATCGACGCGCTGACCCTGTCTATTTTCACCCCACCAATGCCAGTGCGTATCCTGTTCGTCATAGCCAAAATGCTGGCCCTGCACTTTGGGCTCAAGCCCTAAATCATAGGCGTGTTGCAGCACGGTCTCTGGCACCGCAGCGTCGCCAATGACCACGGACTTGCCTGCTCGCATGATGCCGGCTTTTTCCAGACCAATTTGTTCTCGTGTGTCACCAAGCAAAACCTGGTGATCAAGATCAATCCCGGTGATCAGCGCCACGTCGGCGTCAATAATATTCACCGCATCCAGGCGTCCGCCCAAACCCACTTCCAGCAAAACCAGGTCAAGAGGCACACCTGCATGTCCGACAAGCTCGGGGTGATGAAAAATATACAGTGCCGCCAGGGTGCCAAATTCAAAATACGTCAGCGACACCCCATGACGAACGGCATCTACGGCCTGAAAGGCCTGAATTAAGGCATCATCACTTACAGATTTGCCATTGACGCGTACCCTTTCGTTATAGCGCAGCAGATGCGGTGAAGTATACGCGCCCACACGATAGGAGGCATCAAGATAGAGCGCTTCAAGCGCCGCAATACTGGAACCTTTTCCGTTGGTTCCCGCCACTGTCACTACGGGGCAATTAAAACGAAGCAACCCCAAACGCTCAGCGACAGTGCGGATGCGATCCAAACCCAGATCAATTTCTTTGGGATGAAGCGATTCCAGCCAGCTCAGCCATTGCGCCAGGTTTTGAGTATCCCTTGTAATAGAATCAGGCATCCAATGCAGCACGAATGGACTGGATCAAGACCGGTGGCAAGGAAGGATCCCAGTCACTTTGTTGTGCAGCGTGCGCATATGCAGCCACCAAGGCACTGCCCACAACCACACCATCGGCACTCACACCAATGGCCGTGGCTGAGGCGGCATCCTTGATACCAAAACCAACACTCACCGGCAACGACGTGTGCGCCCGAATCTGTGCCACTTTGCTTGCCACTTCATTAGCATCGATATGGCTGGCACCGGTGACACCTTTAAGCGAGACATAATAAAGATAACCCGTCGCACGGGCACAAATTTGCTGAATACGTATTATCGAGGTTGTAGGTGCGATAAGAAAAATGCTGTCAAGCTTTTGCGCTGACAAT
>DAIRVL010000307.1:0-1513 GCA_036802845.1 Pseudomonadales bacterium
GCATTGTGGATTACTCTGTCGGTGCTGGTAATCAGCTGTCCCTGCGCCTTGTCGCTGGCCACACCCATCGCATTAACGGCGGCCAGTAATGCGCTTATGAAAAAAGGCGTACTTATCACCCGAAGCAATGTGATTGAAAAACTGGCACAAGCAGACAGCATTATTTTTGACAAAACAGGCACGCTGACCCAAGGTCGTTTTTTTCTACAAAAGATTGTCCCTTTGAGCAATCTCAACGAAACCGAATGTCTTGAACTGGCCACCCTGCTAGAAAAAAATTCAGAACATCCTATTTCACTGGCCTTTAAACAACGGGGCGAACTCAGCAGCGCCCAGTTTATCACCGATATAAAAAACGTTGCCAACCAGGGCATGGAAGGTGAAATCAAGGGCCAACGTTATCGTATTGGTAAAGCCAATTTTAGCGCGGCCCTCTATGCCAGTTCGCCGCCTGTTTATACACCCGCACAGAGTCTTACCACCAGCCAGTCTATTTTACTCAGCTCACAAGACGGCCCAATCGCCTGGTTTGAAATTGAAGACAGCTTACGCCCTGAGGTGATCGCAGTAATTGAAAATCTGCATGCCCGACACATGAACCTGCAGATGTTAAGCGGCGACCCATCCTCTTCTGCACTTGCCCTGGCGCACTCGCTTGGTTTTGATGCGGCCTATAACAATTATTCACCGACAGACAAAATGGCTTTTGTACAACAACTACAGCAACAAGGTCATCACGTAATCATGGTGGGTGATGGAATTAACGATGCGCCGGTATTGGCACAAGCAAATATTTCCTTTGCCATGGGCAGCGGGACGGATCTGGCAAAAACCAGTGCAGACATTGTTTTGCTCAATGCCGACATTCAACAGATTCCGGGCACCCTCGACATGGCACAACGCACCCTGAAAATTATTCGTCAAAATATAACCTGGGCCATTGTGTATAATGCCCTTGCCCTGCCCCTTGCGGCCTTGGGTTATGTCGAACCTTACATTTCAACCATTGGCATGTCAGTCAGTTCGCTGGTGGTGGTGCTAAACTCACTACGTTTACACAACGACCGCTGACCTATGTGTTAATTCAGCTCAATTGCCAGACCCGGTGCTACCATGGAATCACTTTTTATCATCATTCCACTCATAGTGATCATTGTCATCATCGCCAGCTGGGCTTTTATATGGGCCGTGAATAAAAACCAGTTTGATGATCTCGAATCCCCCGCCCAGGACATTATTTTTGATGACCGCCAGTCGCGTCAGTCGTTAATTAATCCGTCATCACTCCAGCCGCCGCACGATACACCACCCCATGATTGATCAGGCAGCGCTCCTCTCTTCCTTGGCAATAGGTTTCTTTGGCAGCGCCCACTGTTTTGTCATGTGTGGCGGCATTGCCTCGGCACTGTCCTTTGCCATCCCCTTGCCCCAACAAAAATGGCGTATTTTCGCCTACCACTTACTGTTTGGACTCGGGCGCATTAGCAGTTACGCAGTGGCTGGCGCGCTGGTC